>CAIZGT010000483.1 GCA_903932545.1 uncultured Rhodospirillales bacterium | reverse complement strand
GCTCTCGACGGCGTCGATCCCGAGGCGGGTGCCCTGCGCGGCCAGATCCATCGCCTGCCCGCCGGTCATGCCGAGCGCCAACGCCGCCGAACGCTGGCCACGCGCGACGGCTTGGATGCCGCTGCGGATGATCTCACTGAAGAATGCCGCCTCGAACATGGTGAAGGTGAGCAGGGCCGACTCAAACCCACCCACCTTGATCGGCCGCGACGCGCCGGTGAGCCATTGGCCGAGATAGGGGACGAGGAAGTAGAACCAGAAAATCACCAGCACCAACGGCAACGCCCGCATCAGCGTGACGTAGCCGGTGGCAAACCCCGCAAGGATCGGCCCACCACTCAACCGGGCCAGCGCAAGCATGGTGCCGAGCACCACGCCACCAAGGGAGGCGAGCAAAGTGAGTTCGAGGGTGAACGCCATCCCCTGCTCGAACAGATACGGCAGTGAATGCCAAATCTCTTGAAAGTCAAAATTGCCAAGCATGGCTATTTCGCCCCCCAACCGGGCACCCGCAGGCTGCGTTCCACCCAGCGCATCAGCAATGTGGCGAGCAGGTTGATGAACAGATAAATCACCGTTGCGGCTGCAAACGCTTCAAACACCTGGAATGAGAATTCCTGAATAGAGCGCGCCCGCGCCGTCAGTTCGGCCAGACCGATGGTGAGGGCAACGGAGGAATTTTTGATCGTGTTGATCATCTCACTCGTCAGCGGCGGCAGGATGATGCGAAACGCCATCGGCAGCTTGACGTAGCGATAGACCTGCATTTCGGTGAAGCCCAACGCGGTGCCCGCCGCTCCTTGGCCGCGCGGCAAGGCGGCGATGCCGGTGGAGACCTGCACCGCCACGCGCGCGGACATGAACAAGCCGAGCCCAATCACCGTGTTGTAGAACGGCGCATCTGGCATCTGCTTCAGCCAATCGCCCCAACTGTCGGGCACCAGTTCTGGCAGCACGAAAAACCACAGGAACAACTGCACCAGCAGCGGGATATTGCGAAACAGCTCAATCCAGGCGGTGGCCACGCCCTGCGCCCATTTGTTGGGCACCGAGCGCAACACACCGAACAGCGATCCCGCCAGCAGCGCCAAAATCCAGGCCAGCACCGACACCGACAACGTCATCATCAAGCCGCTGATGAGCATGTCGGCATAGGTGCCGTTGCCTTCTGGTGAGGCATCCCAAAAGATGCCCCAATTCCAGTGGTAATTCACGCGAGCTTAGCCCGCGTAGCTTGCCGGATCCGGGCTGTCAGACGGGTTTTCCAGCGCCTTTTTGAATGCAGGCGTCAGCGGCAGGTTGAAGTTGATGCCCTTTGGCGGAGTCGGCTTCATGAACCACTTATTATAGAGCGCCACGCCCTCGGTTTTATAAACCTGTGCTGTGGTGGCATCGACCAGCGTTTTGAAGCTCGGATCGTCCTTGCGCAGCATGATGCCGTAAGGCTCAGGCTTGGAGAATGCCTCGGAGCCGATGGCGTAGAGCGATGGGTCTTTCGCGTTGGCGACGAGGCCCGCGATGATGACATCATCCATCACAAACGCGGCGGCCCGGCCGGTTTCGACGAGCAGCATACCCTCGGGGTGATCCTTTGAGGGGACGATGGTGATGCCCAGGTTCTGCTCGGCGTTCACTTTGGTGAGCTGGCCGATATTGGTGGAACCGGCGGTGGAGGCGACGGTTTTGCCCTTCAGATCGGCAATGCTGTGCAGATTTGCACTCTTCTTCGCCACAAACACCGAGGCGGTGAGGAAGTGGGTGTTGGTGAACGCCACCTGTTTCTGACGATCGACATTGTTGGTGGTTGAACCGCATTCGAGGTCGATCGTGCCATTGGCCATCAACGGGATGCGGTTGGAGGAGGTGACGGGGGTCATCTCGACCTTGAGATTGGGCAGTTTCAGCTCTTTCTTCACGGCATCGACCACTTTCATGCAGATGTCGATGGCGAACCCGACCGGCTTCTGGTTGTCATCCAGATACGAGAACGGCGCAGAGGCTTCGCGATAGCCGATGGTGATGGTGCCGGTTTCCTTGATCTTCGCCAAAGTGCCGGTTTGCGCGAACGCAGCACTCGGCAACACCAGTGCGAGGCTCAACAGCGATAAGACGGCCAGTTTGCGCATCGTCATCTCCTGAAAGTAAAGTTGTGGCGGCATCGTGACGCAGGGCGGGCTTGCGTGCCAGCCCCGCGATTCAATTTCCCACCGACAGTTTTTTCGCTGGTGCGAAATTGGTGCCAGCGCCAGCCTAGGGACAGGCAGATGTGAGAATGATAATGCACGTGTGTGTGCTCGGGGCCGGTGTGGTTGGGCTGGCCACCGCTTGGGCGTTGAGCGAGGCCGGATGCGAGGTGACGATCATCGATGGCGCGTCTGGCCCCGGCCAGGGGGCGAGTGCGGGCAATGGTGCGCAGCTCAGCTATAATTTTGTCGCCCCCCTCGCCTCACCTGACACGTTGCTGCATCTGCCCGCGATGCTGCTGGAACCAAACGGACCGCTGCGCATCAAGCCGCGACTGGATCTGGACTTCCTGCGCTGGGGCGTGGGTTTTCTGCGTGCCAGCACCGGGCGGATGGTGCGCGAGACCACAGCAGCGCAACTGGCGCTGGCGGCGTTGAGCCAGCGCGAGACGATGGCGGTGGAGCGCGATGCGGCGATTGGCTTTTATCGCAAGGTGGCGGGCAAGCTGGTGGTCTATCGCCACCCCGCCACTTTCGCCACCGCCCGGCGCCAGGCCGAGGCGCAGCGCGGGATAGGGGCTGCGCAGATGGTGCTCGACCCGGCGGCGTGTTTGGCGCAGGAGCCGGGATTGCGTATCCGCGCGGCGGATTTGCAGGGCGGCGTGTTCACCCCCAGCGAGGAACTTGGCGATTGTGCTGCGTTCTGCGACCGGCTGGCGGGGCGGCTGCGCGAACGCAACAGCGTTACCTTTATATGGGATGCGCGGGTGACCCCGGTGCTGCGCGACGGCCAGTTGGTGGCGGTGCAGGCGGGGGCGCGGGAGATCGGCGCTGACCATTTCGTGCTCAGCCTCGGCTCCGGGGCACGCGATTTTGCCAAGGCGTGCGGGTTTTATCTGCCGATTCAGGCGATGAAGGGCTACTCGATCACCGTGCGGCCGCGCAATCCGGCCGGGGAATTGCGGCATTCGGTGACCGATGCCGACCGCAAAATCGTGTTTGCGCCGCTGGCGCATGAGAGCGGGGCAGTGATTCGGGTGGCGGGGAATGCGGATTTCGTCGGCGAGGATCGTGGCGTTGATCCGGTCAGGCTTGAAGCGATTCGCAAAGGCGCCCGGGAGGCGTTGGACGTTGATCTCGAGTCAGACCCGCTCGGCTGGGCCGGACTGCGACCGATCACGCCAGATTCGCGCCCGATCATTGGCGCGTCTCCGGTGGCGGGTTTGTTCCTCAACACCGGGCATGGTGGCCTAGGCTGGACATTGGCATGTGGCAGCGCGCGGTTGGCCACTGAATTGCTGCTCGGGGGGACGCCGTCGGTGGAGCCGGGGTGGTTCAGCTTGGCGCGGTAGAGCGGCGTTTCAT
>CAIZGT010000482.1 GCA_903932545.1 uncultured Rhodospirillales bacterium | reverse complement strand
GGCGCAGGCCACCGCCCTGCCCTTCGCCTCCGCCTCCGCTTTCGTGCGCGCGCAATCGGAGATGCACGACAATCGCCGCGTGCTCACCATCGCGCAGGATCAGCATCGCTGCATCCTTGATGCCATTCATGGCCGCGAGGGCAGCCGAGCCGAGGCGATTGCCCGCGAGCATGCCCGCCTCGCCCGGCGCAATCTTGATGCCGCTTTGCACAACCGCGCCATGCTAGACGCTGTGCCCGGCGCCGCCCTTATCCGCACCGCTGCCGAGGAAGACGATCATGCGATCCGCGCCTGAATCTCTGAACGCCACCATCGTTGAGGCCGAAACCATCGCAGGCGACGTGCGCCACCTGCGCATCCGCCCCAAAAGCGGCTTCACCCCAGCCGAGGCGGGCAGTCATCTTGATGTGACGGTGCGCATCAACGGGCTAGACCGCACGCGCTCTTATTCCGTGGTGGATGACCGCAACGGCGCATGGACCATCGCGGTGCGCAGACTAGAAGCCGGTCGCGGCGGATCGCGGTTCATGGCCACACTTCAAGCGGGCGATAGCCTCCGCGTCACCGCGCCGAAGAACCATTTCACGCTCAGCGCCGCCTCGCCGGAAACCCTGCTGATCGCAGGCGGCATCGGCGTCACCCCAATCCTGCCGATGGCGCGCGTGCTCGCCCGTCGCGCCAAGCCGCGCATGCTCTATGCCGGACGATCCCGCGCGACGATGCCGTTCCTGGATGAGTTGGCACATCTGCTCGGCGACAAGCTCAGCGTGCTCGCCGAAGACCAGGGCGCGCGCATCCACTTCCCCACCGCCTTCGCCAGCCTGCATCCTGAGGGCGAGGTCTATATCTGCGGCCCAGCGGCGATGCTCCAAGCCGCGCGCATTGCCTGGGTGCAAGCGGGCCGCTCACCCGCGTTGCTGCGCTTCGAAACCTTCGGCTCCGGCGGCGCGCGCGAGGCCGAGGCATTCACCGTCTATGTGCGCGATCATCATCGCAGCATCGCGGTTGCGCGTGACGCCTCGTTGTTCGATGCGCTGGTCGATGCAGGCATCGATTTGGCACATGATTGCCTGCGCGGCGAATGCGGGCTGTGCGCAGTGGACGTGATCGGTGCTGCGGATTTGGATCATCGCTGCGTGTTCCTGTCAGACGAACAGCGGCGAGACGGCCACAAAATCTGCGCCTGCGTCTCGCGCGCCAGCGGTGAGATCACCATCGACACTGGCTTTCGCCCAACGCTTTCACGACATGATGATGCCACGTTGATGTCGGTTGGCTAGGCAACGCTTGGCAGGCTAGGCTTGGCGCGCTGGCGGATGCAATTCAGCTCCCAGCGCATCGGGGAAATTCGCCATGAAGCCACTTCTGCTTGCCGTGATGATCAGCCTTATCGCCGTTCCTGCGTTTGCTGATAGCTGCACCGCGACCTCGGCGGACAAGAAGCTCGCCGGCGCGGCGAAGACCAGCTTTATGAAGAAATGCCAGTCAGACGCCGAGAAATCCTGCGATGATCAGGCAGCGGCGAAAAAGATTTTCGGCGCGGCCAAGACCAGCTTCACCAAGAAATGCGTCACCGACGCGGTGGGTTCGTAACCCCCATCCGTCATTGCAAGCACAGTGCAGCAATCCACAGCGATGCAGCCAACTCGGCGATGGATTGCGGCGCTGCGCTTGCAATGACGAACTTATTTATCGCGCTCTGCTCTCTCGCGATCCCGCCTAATCTCGCGCTTCGTTGAGATCAGATTATACACTGCAACACCCAGCACGATGAACATCAGCAGCATCTCCGACGAGATCGCCCAGCTGAAATCCATCACCGCACCGCCGCGCGCAATCCGGTTTGGCGGTCTTGCTCGTCCAACCGCGCGAACAACTCCACCGTCCACCCCAAACGACTGATCGGCGCGCGTGCGTCGCCCGCATGTTGCACCGCTTCCACCAGAAACCGTGTTTCGGCCAACGGCGGTGAGGCGTCCGCCCGGCGTGGCATCAGTGCCAGCATTACGCTTTGGCCGAGCAGGCCGAGCTTCCGGCGGCCAGACACCACAGCGCGGCTGCCCACCGAATCGCCGCCCCGGCGCAACACTTCTTCGCCGATCTGGGAATATAACATGCGCGCGGTGTAGATACCGGGCCGGCATGCAAGTGGCAGCCCAGCAATACCGGCATCTGCACGGGCATATAAACTCTGAGCCACACACAGCAAGCGCGCCACCACGCGGCCCAGTTCGGGGGTGAACACCGGGTTGGCCAGGAACGCGTCCGGATCAATTCCTTCCTCACGCAGCCACGCCATTGGCAGATACAGCCGCCCAGCGCGCGCATCCTCGCCCACGTCACGCGCAATGTTGGAAAGCTGCATCGCAACCCCCAAATCGCAGGCCCGCGCCAGCGTGGCGGGCGCGCGGCGGTCCATCAGCACCGACATCATCGCCCCCACTGCACCCGCCACCCGCGCGCCATACTCCATCACCTCGCTGATGGTTTCATAACGCCGCCCCGCTGCATCCCAGGCGAAACCCTCCAGCAGCGCCTCCGGCAGTGCGCGCGGCATGGCGTGACGCTCAACCACGTCCGCAAAGGCGCGGTCCACCGGATGCGGCAACGGCCGCCCTGCATAGGCACAATCAAGGCGATGGCGCAGACCAGCCAATGCCGCGTCTTTCGCTGCCGGATCAGCGTCATCGATATCGTCATCAGCCAAGCGGCAGAACGCATACAGCGCGCCCGCCTGCCGGTGCAGAGCTTGCGGCAACAACTTGCCCGCCGCGTGGAAGCTGCGCGAGCCGGTTTTCAGCAGCGCGCGACAGGCCGCGAGGTCCGCAGCCGAAGCGTGCCCGAGTTTGGCGAGTTCAGATAAAGGCACTGACATGCGGCACTACCTCATCAAGAACCCGCGCGGAAGACAACACGCCCGGCACGCCCGCACCCGGATGGGTGCCAGCGCCGACCAGGAAAAGATTGTCCAATTCCTCGCTTTTGTTGTGCGGACGGAAATAGCCGGTTTGGCTGATCAACGGCTCCAACCCGAACGCTGCCCCTTTGGTGGCGAGCAATTCGGTTTTGAACTCTTCCGGCGTCATGATGCGCGACGAGATCACCTCGTCCTCCAACCCCGGCAGCACGGTGGCGGAGAGATGGGCTGCGATCGCGCGGCGATAGGGCTCAGCTTGGATCGCCCAATCGGTGCCTGAATCGAGATGCGGCACCGGCGAGAGCACATAGAACGCATCGCACCCCTCTGGCGCGAGCGATGGGTCAGTGGCGGTGGGGCGGTGCAGATAAAGGCTGAAATCTTCCGCCAGCTTGTGCTTGTGGAAGATGTCGGTGAGCAACCCCTTGTAGCGTGGCCCCAGCACCATCGTGTGATGCGCCACGTTCTCATACCGGCGCTTGGTGCCGAAATACCAAACAAACAGCCCCATCGACTGGCGCGCACGGTCGATCTTGCGATCCGTCCATTTGCGGCGGGCGAGACCGGGCAGCAGCTTTTTATAGGTGTGCGTGCTGTCCGCGTTGGAGACCACCAAATCAGCGGTGATCACCTCGCCATTGTGCAAACGCACGCCGGTGGCGCGGCGACCCTGCACCGTGATCTCTGCCACATCCGCGTTCAGGCGAACGCTATTGCCTTGGCCCTCGACCAGCGAGACCAGCCCTTTGATCAACGCCCCGGTGCCGCCCATCGCGAAATGCACACCCCAGGCGCGTTCGAGGTAATTCACCAGGCAATAGATGGACGAGACCGAATACGGATTGCCGCCGATCAGCAGCGGATGGAAGCTGAACACGGTGCGCAATTGCGGGTGGCGGAAATACGAGCCAACCAGGCTTGCGACCGAGCGATAGGCCTGTTGCATCAGCATTTCCGGCACCATGCGCGCCATCGTCTCCCAGCGGTGGAAGCCGACATGGCCGTGATCCTCAAAGCCGATTTTGCAGGCGGCTTTGCTGCTTGCGATGAAACGGTCGTAGGCCGCCACATCGCGCGGCTCGAATTTGGCGATTTGCGCGCGCATTCGCGCCGGATCGCCGGTGTATTCGAACACCGCGCCATCATGGAAATGGATTTCGTAGAACGGGTCCACCGCTCGCAATTCGATCTCATCAGCGAAATTGCGCCCAGCCAGAGCCCAGAGTTCGTCAAACAGGGCCGGTACGGTGATGATTGTCGGCCCAGCGTCAAACGTAAAACCGTCTTGACGAAACACCCGCGCGCGCCCGCCCGGCAGATCGCAGCGTTCCAGCACAGTGACGCGAAATCCGCGCGCGCCCAGCCGAACCGCCGCGGCCAATCCACCAAATCCCGAGCCGATCACAACGGCATGTGGCCGTTGTGACTGCTGTTGTTGTGATGCGGCGGTTGGACGTTCCGGCATTGTGTTCATGGGCAGAGTGTAAACATGCCATGACACAAACTGCCAGCGACAAAATGCTGTCAGGTGAAACGTACGGTTATTTCTGCAAACGCCGCACCAAATCCACCACATGCGAAACCCCGGCCGCGGCCAACGCTGCACCGATCAGCCCGAAATATGCGCCGCGCAGTGCCAACACCGCCGCGAGCAGCAAAAACGCGCCCGCTGCGAGTTGGAACACCACATCAAACGGCCGCAGCCCTGTCGCGCGCCGCAAGACGATCAGCACCGCCGACTCGATCACCGTCAGCACCAAAATCGCCAGGAAAATGGTGCCGTCGGTGAACCATGCAATCATGCAAACAACGCCTCATGCAGCAGATTGGCGTGCTCGGCGGGGTCTTCTTCATGGGCAAGATGGCCGAGATCGGGCAGCAGAATTTTCTGGGAATGCGGCAGGATTTTGAGCAGCCGATCCGCGTCTGCTGGCGGGATGGTCTGATCTTTCGCACCGATAATCTGCAACACCGGCACGCTGAGCCGTGGCAGATCGGTGTTCAATTCGCGCAAATTCCACTCTGCCATCATCTCCAGCGCCCCGGCCACGTGGCCCGGGTTGGAGATCAGGCGGTGATACAGCGCAATCCCGCGCGCATCGAGATTGGAGCCGGTGCCGCCGATCAGTCGATCCACCGCACCCGGCGAGCCTGCCTGCCACGCGGCGATTTTGGGCAGGAATGGCAGCGAAACCAACGCGCGGGCGAGCGGGGCAAACAGTTCAGACGGCATCGAGGGCAGCGGCAACAACGCGCCGTTGAAGCTGCCCATAAGGCGCGGCGTGATCGCATGGTCAATCACCATCCGCGCCAAAATCGCGGCCCCAGCCGAGTGGCCAATTGCCACTTCCGGCACCATGCCGAGTGTTTTGAGCAACAACGTCACCGCGCGCGCCATGCCCGGCAGTGACATCAGCTTGCGATCGGGCGTATCGGTGAAGGCGTGGCCGGGCATGTCTGGCGCGATCACGGTGAAATCGCGCGCCAACAACGGCATCAGATCGCGCCAGGAATGCGTGGAAGCTCCGGTGCCGTGCAATGCCAGCAATACCGGGCCGCTTCCCATCACCTGCACATGCCAGGAAAACCCCGCAGCGGTGACAAAGCGGCTCGCCTCACGATTGGGCCAATCCAGCCCATCGGTCGCCCAGTTCAACTTGTTGCGCATACTCATCCCGTCACCGGCATTGCAGATTGCACGGCCCGCGACAGGCGGGCAGCGTCGGCATAAGGCATCGCGAGATAGGCTGCTCCGAGCGTGTCGGCAAGCTCTCGCGCAAGCTTCGCCGGGCGCGGCGCGGTGTCCACCAGCAATGTGGCGTGGCCCGACAGGCGCAGACCGCGGGCTTGGGCGAGCGCATCTTCCATCGCGCGGGCACGGCCCGGCGCACCGTCTAGCGCGATATTGGCACTGCCATCCGTCAGCAGCACCATCGCGGGCGTGCCGCCACGGCGGGCGATATTGTCCACCAGATCGCGCGCCGCAAGCAGACCAGCGGCGAGCGGGGTGCCGCCACCACCGGGCAGCAAACGCAAGCCGCGCTTGGCGCGGACCAGCGAGCGGGTGGGCGGCAAGATCAGCTCGGCGCCGGCCCCGCGAAACGCCAGCAGCGCCACCATGTCGCGGCGCACGTAGCAATCGGCGAGCAGCAACTCGATGGCGCCCTTCGCCTCGGCCAAACGGTTGGTGGCGAGCGAGCCCGACGCATCGACCAAGAACACCGTCGTGGTCTCGCGGCGTTGGCGGAAACGGGTGACGGTGATGTCATCCGGCCGCACCAGCACGCGACCTTCAATCCCGCCCTCAGCACGACGCAGGCGTTGCCAAGGGGCGGCGGCGCGCAGGGTTTCGATAAGGTTGAGCCGCGCCATCGGCCCCGGCATGCCGCGCCGGGTGATGCCGGGGCGGCCACGCTTGCCGGATTTTTGCCAGGCACCGGATTTACCGCCGCCCCTCGCCCGCGCCGAACTCACCGCTGATTGCAGCATTGCCAGCACGCCTTCGGGAATTGCGGCTTTTGCTGCATCAAGCACGCGATCTTCCAACGGTCCGTCTTGCAGCTCGTTTTCGGATTCGGGTGGCTTCTCCTCCGGGGGATTGTCTTCCGGCGGCGGTGGCTCGGGCGGTTGTTCCTCGTCCTCTTCTTGCTCAGCTTGCGGAACCCGCGTGGCGCGGGGGGCGAGGATGAGCACTGCGGCAAGTGCTGCGTCCGCTTCCGTTACCACATCACGCCCAGCCAATGCCGCCGCGGCGCGGGCACCGCGCAGGGCAAAGAGTTGCGCGCGGGTGGAATCCACACCGAGTGCCAGCGCAGTGCCGGTCAGCGCGTTAAGGATTTGTTCGCCCAACACCACGCCCGGCAGACGCGCGCGCGCTGCGTCCACATCCACGTCCACCTCATCACAGCCCGCTTCGGCATTCAGTTTGAACGCCAGCCGATCCATGAGCGACGCAGGGGCCGCCTCGGTGTCATCAATGCCTTCATCAAGCGCGATACACGCGAATTCGGCGGGATTAACCGCCTCCACCCCATCGCGCGCCGTGGCCACGATGCCACGATCCAAGGCAGCGCAAAGTTGGGCTGTCACGAAGGGCGTGATCCGCTCAGCCATCGCCACCAGCAGCGCGCCGCCATGCGCCTCTGCGAGCAGGCCGCGCTCAGCGATCGGTTTGCCCGCGCGCAAGGTTGCACTCAGATCAAGCCCGCCGGTGAGGCGTGCATCGGACACCGACAACGGCAAGCGCCGACACGCTGCGCCCTCGGGCAGCAGGGCGCGAAACTCCGCCAGAAACGCGTCACGCCCCGGCCCGGCATTGCCGCGCAGCACCACGCCGCCGAGGCCCACCGGATCGACAGCGAGCAAAGCGGCAACGCGGCCGGCATCACTCATGCGCCGAAAAGTTCCGCAATGGCGCGTTCAACCCGCGTGGTGGAGCCGGATTCATCGAGCGGATTGCGCCGCAAGCGATGGCGCAAAGCGGGCGGGGCAATCTCACGCAGTTCAGCCTCGGTCACCTCATGATGCCCGCGCAACGCCGCCACCGCGCGGGCGGCACGCATCAGCGTGAGTTCGGCGCGCAGGCCATCGGTGCCGAGCGCGATGCACAGGCGCGAGGCGGCTTCGAGCACTGCATCCGGAACGCGCACCTTGGCCAACAACGCGCGCCCTGCCAGGATTTGCTCACGCAACGCGGCATCCTGCGCCAGATACAGCGCAACGAACTGGGCAGGATCACGGTCAAACGCATCACGCCGCTTCACCACGTCAATGCGGGTGGCGATGTCCATCGGGGTTTTCACCTCAACCGAGAGGCCAAACCGATCCAGCAATTGCGGCCGCAACTCGCCCTCTTCCGGATTGCCGCTGCCGACCAGCACAAAGCGCGCCGGGTGACGGACGCTGAGCCCATCACGCTCGACCACGTTCTCACCGGAGGCGGCGACGTCGATGAGCAGATCAACAAGGTGATCTTCCAGCAGGTTCACCTCATCGACGTAGAGAAAGCCGCGATTGGCGCGGGCGAGCAGGCCGGGCTCGAACGCCTTTTCGCCACGCGATAACGCGCGTTCCAGATCCAGCGCGCCCACCACGCGGTCTTCACTCGCCCCGAGCGGCAAATCGACCACCGGCACAGTGACCATCGTGATCGGCAGCGCGCCACGCGATAGCCGATCCTGACATTCCGAGCACAGCCGCGATTCCTGCGCCGGGTCACAGTGATAGCGGCAGCCCTCGACGGCCTGCATCTGCGGCAGCAGTGCTGCCAATGCACGCACGGCGGTGGATTTGCCGGTGCCACGGTCGCCGAACACCAGCACACCGCCCAAAGTGGGATCGATGGCGGCGATCAGCATCGCTTGCTTCATTTCTTCTTGGCCAGCAATGGCAGAAAACGGAAAGGCGAGGGCCATGCGGACTCCAGATATCAGGCGGAAACAACGAATTGCGCCGCGACGGCGTTTGATACGGCGATGTTGTGGCCAAACGCCAGCACCGCTTCATTTAGAACCGGCTGGATATCGGCAACCGCTGTCCCGAAAATTTCCAGATCAGCGCGATATTGCGCCTTGAAGGCGGCGATGTCGGCGATGGCTGGAAAATCATGAAACGCCAAATGCGCCGCCACGTCACCGAGGCTGCGGCCGAGCAGATTGCGCAGTATTTGCCCGCCGCTGAGATCGCCCAAAGTGCGGGTGTAGGCGTGCGCCACCAGCAACGCGCCATCACTCTCCGCGGCTTGGCGCACAGCCGCCTCATACGCCACCGCTTCCGGCAACAGCGGTTGGTCGGGCACGCCGAGCGTGATCAAATCCGCCTCAATCGCCGCCGCGCGATACACTTCCGGTCGGACAAATCGGGCCAATAGTGGCGAAGCGCGGTGCTGCTCCAACCCCGCCTCAAGCGCCCGATAGGCGGGCAGCAAATTGCGCATGAGCCCGGCATAGCTGACGATGGTGCCGCGCCCGCGCAGCAAATCGGCGATCACACCGCCGCGTTCGGCCTGCACATGCAAGGCACTGGTCGCCTGAGCCAGTTGGGCTGCGAAATTCGTGGGAGCAGGCGAGATCAATCGGCGCGGCCTGCATGGCGGATCATCCGCTCCAGCATCTCGGCGGCGCGCTGCACCGACGCGCGCACGCTTTCCAGCCGATGCGCCATGCCAAGCGCGTCCACCCCATCGGTGATTTCCATCGCCGCAAGCTGCGCATTCTCCAGCATCGAAGCGAGCAGATTGCGCGCGGCCACCCCGGCTTGCGTCTCTAAACGCGCCGCCGCAACGCGCTGGCCCTCAGCGATACCGACCTGGAAGGCCCGACGCGCCTTTTCGGCCTCTTTGCGATCCGTGAGGTCAGTGAACAGCACCACATAACCAAGCACGTTATCAGGCGCCGACAGCACCGGATCGGCACGCACCAGCAAGGGCTGCTCGTCATCCTCGCCGAGCTTTAGCAACACCTCACCGCGCCATGCCCGTTGTGCCACCCGCAAATCGGCGAGGCGGCGGCGGACATCGCGCGGCTCGTGGAACAAATCGCACAGATGATCGAAATGAGACGGCAAGGCCGAGCCTTGCGGCAGCAGGCGCTGGAAGGCAGGATTGACCAACAACAGGCGCCCGGTGTCATCGGCCACCAACACCGGCTGATCGGAATCAGCCACGTCGCGGGTGACCGCGCGGAGTTGCTCCTCGGCGATCAGCATACGAACCGCGCGGAATTGCAGCACAACATCGGTGACCGTCTCACCGATCAGCCGCGCGGCG
>CAIZGT010000481.1 GCA_903932545.1 uncultured Rhodospirillales bacterium | reverse complement strand
CCGGATTTGTTTGTCCCGGCAATTGAAGAAGCGGGTCTATCCTGGCCGTTCACCCAGGCCGTGATCAACCGCACGTTTGCCGATTGGAGCGAGGGGCGGCTGGGCGGTTTTGGCCTCGGGCTTGCTATCAACTTCCCGCTCGACGTGATGTTGATCCCCGAAGCCCTTGAGTGGTTGGAAGCAAAGCGGCGCGAAGTCGGCATTCCGGCGGAGCGGGTAACCATTGAGTTGACCGAGAGCAGGCCGGTGTCGGAAATTGTCCGGCTGCGTCAATCAATCACCACGCTGCGCAATCTCGGCTACAAACTCGCTATCGACGATGTGGGGCCGGAGTTGCGAGATCATCATGCTTTGCTCGATCTACATTTCACCGCCCTCAAGCTCGACAAAAACCTGGTTCGTGAGAGCGTTGATTCTGTTTCTGCGAACAAATTCCTGATCAAAGCCATTGAGTCGGCTCGGGAGTCGAACCTCACCATCATCGCTGAAGGTGTGGAAGATACCGAAATTTGGCAGCGCATGCGCCATCTCGGCGTCGATGAGGCGCAGGGATTTCTGATTGCCCGACCGTTGCCGGTGACCGCTTTGGCGCTGTGGCACAAGGATTGGAATATCCGGCAGCGTCAAACTTGGATTATGCAATAACACCGCGCGGCATGTTGCGACGCGTGGCGTAAATATCCAATCGCCTCGCTGCATTGTCCGCCAAGACTGCGGCGGCCTTAACTGTGAACTCTGGCAGTTGATCGCTATGATGGCACGCGCTCGCATGCTCATTCGGCAACTCCCGCAACTCTGGCGACACGCTGCGACAAATTGGGGTGGCGAAGGCGCAGCGCGGGTGAAAATGGCAGCCATCGGGCGGGCTGAGAGGGCTCGGCAGTTCCCCGCTCGGCACAACCTGGATGCGGTGATGCGGATCAGGGCGTGGGATCGCATCAAGCAACAGGCGGGTATAGGGGTGGCGCGGCGCGCCGAACACGTCTGATTTCGCGCCAATTTCTACAATCCGGCCGAGATACATCACCGCAACCCGATCAGCCATATGCTTCACCACGGCCAGATCATGCGCGATGAACAGATAGGATAGGCCAAGTTTGACCTGCAAGTCCTTCATCAGATTGATCACCTGCGCCTGGATAGAGACATCAAGCGCCGATACCGGCTCGTCACACACCACCAGCGAAGGCTCTAGCGCCAAGGCGCGTGCAATGCCGATGCGTTGGCGCTGGCCACCGGAGAATTCATGCGGATAACGGCTGGCATGGCTGCGCGGCAAGCCCACCAGATCAAGCAGCGCCTTTACCCGTAAGGCGCGCTGATCCGGATCCCCGATACCGTGCAGGATGAGCGGTTCCTCCAAAATCGCGCCGATCTGCATGCGCGGATTAAGCGACGCATATGGGTCTTGAAACACGATCTGCATCCGCCGCCGCAGCTTGCGCATTGGGTGGCCACGCAGGTCCGTGATGTCCATACCCTCAAATCGCACGATCCCGCCGCTGGGCTCAACCAGTCGGAGCGCCAACCGCGCGACGGTGGATTTGCCGCATCCGCTTTCCCCCACCAGCGCCAGCGTCTCGCCACGCTTGAGCGTGAACGACACGCCATCGACAGCGCGCACCGCGCCAATCTCGCGGCGGCGGATCAGGCCGCTGCGCACCGCGTAATGTTTGGTAAGGTTCTCAACCTCCAACAACGAACCGCTCATGCCGCCGCCTCGCGCAATTGCTCAACCGGCGCATGCTGACAGGCGACCTCATGCGAGGGGCCGATCGGGCGAAGTGTCATATCAGTCTGTGCACAGGATGGCGAGGCAAACACGCAGCGCGGATGGAAGCGGCATCCGCTGGGCAGCGATGTGGGCGGCGGCACAGCGCCCTCAATCGCCAGCAGGCGCGGCTGATCATGTTCCAAACGCGGAATCGAACCAAGCAGACCGAGCGTATAGGGATGTTGCGGATCGTCGAAAATATCCACCCCGGTGGCGCTTTCGACCACCCTGCCCGCATACATCACCGCCACATCATCGGCGAACTCCGCCACCACGCCGAGATCATGCGTGATCATCAGGATTGCCATGCCAGATTCAGCCTGAAGCGCGCGCAACAGATCGAGTATCTGTGCCTGCACGGTAACATCCAGCGCGGTTGTTGGTTCGTCAGCGATCAGCACATCAGGGTTACACGACAGTGCCATCGCAATCATCACACGCTGGCGCATGCCGCCAGACATTTGATGCGGATAATCGCTCAACCGTCGTGCTGCAGATGGAATTCGCACCCGATCAAGTGCGGCAGCAGCGCGCGATTGCAATTCGGCCTTGGACGCGAGCCGATCATGCGCCCGCATCGCTTCGGTGAGTTGGTCGCCCACCGTGAACGACGGGTTGAGGCTCGTCATCGGCTCTTGAAAGATCATCCCGATCCGGCGCCCCCGAATGGCGCGCATCTGGCTCTCGGTCAGGCTGAGCAGATCGGTGCCATCGAGCCGGATTTGGCCCGCAATGATGCGTCCTGGCTTGGGGACCAGGCGCATAATCGACAGCGACAACATAGACTTGCCACAACCGCTCTCGCCCACAATGCCCAGGGTTTGGCCGCGCTTGAGTGAAAGCGAGACGCCATCCACCGCTGACACATTGCCGAATACGGTGCGGAACTGGGTGCGCAGATTGGTGATGGTCAGCAGATCGGGTGTTTCAGCCGCTATGGTCAATCACCCTCTCCTGTAGGCCACTGGCATCGTCGGCTGGATGTTGCAGCGCGTCAAGAACCCGCTGGTATCACCGCGAAATCTCCCGCGTTCAAGTCGGCGGCCCGGCTTGGCTCAACCGGCCGACAAACACCACCGGGCCGGTTGGTAACTTCCCCGGTGCGCCCCCGCGCGGCTCCATACTGATCAGAATCAGCATTCCCGGCTGCGGCTGGACCGGCAGATTGTCGATGCGGATCTGTGCCTGGCCGCGTGGTAGAACGCCCAGGCTCACCGGGTCTTTCGCCCCTGATGGCAACGCCCAGAGTTGGTAATCCTTGCCCTGTGGCGCCTGTGCCGTGATGTTCTCGGCAACGTTGGAAAGGGCTGCGAGTTGCAGCCCGCCACGTCCGTCAATCGCTGCCTGCCATGCCTGCTGATTGGCGTCCGCAAGGAGCACGCTGGTCATCATCGGCGCAGATTTCGGCGGCAGGATCGCTATCGCTGCCAGCCCTGCTGCAACCAGCGATGCGCCGATTGCCCAGCCCTGCCATAGCCGCAGCCAGCGTGAGACGGGGATGAGGTTGGCCGATTCTTTGGCCGGGGCAATGGCGGCTTCGATGCGGTTCCACAGGTCAAGCGGCGGCGCTTCGGGAACAGCCAGGGCGGTCATCGGTGCCAGCTTGGCTTCAAATTCAGCCACAAAGGCAGAAAGATCCGCATCGGTTTGAAGAACCCCGGCAACCGCCTTAGCGGTGCGG
>CAIZGT010000480.1 GCA_903932545.1 uncultured Rhodospirillales bacterium | reverse complement strand
TCGTCAACATCGCCTCAATCTCAGGCCTGCGCGCCAGCACGCTGCGCGTGGCGTATGGCACCAGCAAGGCCGCGATTATGCACCTCACCAAGCAATACGCCGTCGAATTCGGCAATTTTGGGGTGCGCGTGAACGCAGTGTGTCCTGGCCCGGTGGAAACCGAAATGGCCAAGCAGGTGCATTCAGTGGCGGTGCGCGGCGATTATTACGACACCATTCCGCTCGGCCGCTACGGCACGCCGGAGGAGATGGCCAATGTGGTGGGCTTCCTATGCTCGCGTGACGCCAGCTTCGTGAACGGCCAATGTCTTGCCAATGACGGCGGTTTTGACGCGGCAGGCGTGGGGATCCCCACATTCCGTCGGAATGCGGGGATCAACCATGTCGGTGATGGCGCACACTGAGCAGCGCGCCATCTCGCGGTTAGTTGGATTTCGTGACCGGCGCCGGGATCGCGGAGCCGACCGGTTTCACGCTGTTGGCCTTCACCACTTCAGCCTTGGCAGGTACTGACTTCACCGGCTGAGTTGCCGTCACGGTCTTGGTTGTGCTGGCAGCATTGCTGGAAGCCAGCGGCGCGCTCTGATGCAGGACGGGCTTGCCGGTGCTCTGATCAGAATTCACCGGGGCGGCATTGCCCTGCGCCAACACCGGAAGAGCGAAACCAGCGAGGGCAACGGTGAGAACCAGCTTGGAGGCGATGGACATCGGAAGAATTCCTTTGAGTTCGTCGGCTTCGTTGCCAACAAGGGAATATGACCGCGTTGCCGAGGCGGCTTCGCGGCACCATTATGTCGGGCCTGCGGCAGCGGATTACGTTTTGATTAGTTATTAACCCAACGTTGCCAAGCGAAGCCTGACGCAGTTAATCTAGCGATAATTAATAAACGCATCGGGGACCATTTATGGACCAAACGCCCGGCTACGACGTCTCTCGTATCCTCGACAGCCGCAAGATGGGGTCAATCCATTGGATGGTGGTCGCACTCTGCTTCACTCTGATGCTGATTGATGGCTATGACCTGATCGCCGTCGCTTTTGTCGGCCCGTTGCTGCAAAAGGCTTGGGGGTTTGAGCGCGCGGCGTTCGGCTGGTTGTTCTCCGCCGCCACGCTCGGAACCGCGATCGGGCCGCCGATTTTTGGCATCCTGGCGGATAAGATCGGTCGCAAGCCTGTCTTGATCCTGGGCACATTGTGGTTTGCCCTGCTCACTTTAGCCTGCGTGCTCGCGGATGGGCTGCAGACCATGCTGATCCTGCGCTTCATCAGCGGCATCGGCATTGGTGGGGTGATTGCCACCGCAATTGCTTATGTCAGCGAATTCGCACCCAGCCGAATGCGTTCAACTATGATCGTGATGTCTGTCGTGGGCATCGCCTTGGGCGGTGGCATGGGTGCGTTGCTGGCGTCGCAGCTTTTGGCCAACCACACATGGCACATCATGTTCTGGGTGGGCGGTCTGATCCCACTGGCATTGGCAGTGTTGACCCTGCTGATACTGCCCGAATCTCCCAAATACCTGGCCTTGCACGCAAAGCGACGCCCTGAGTTGATCGCCTTGCTGGCGCGCATGGCCCCAGAGATGCGGTTTGCACCAGAAACGCCGTTCATCTCGCGTGAGGCGGCGGCAAAATTCTCTGTCAAAGGCGTGTTCAGCGGGCATCTGCTGGCGATTGTGCCACTGCTGATGCTCACCACCTTCCTGGCGCAATTCGCCCTGTTTTTCGTCAATCAATGGACGACCGTGTTGCTCACCAGCGCGGGCGTCTCGGTGCAACATGCGGCCTATGCGACCGGCGCTTTTCAGATTTTGGGCTTCGTCGGAGCGCTTGGCGTGATGCGCCCGATTGACCGCATCGGCTTCCTGCCTGTGCCAATCCTGTTTGCGGCGGCTTCGGTGGTGATTGCCGTGATGGGCTTACCAGGTCTGGGTGAGGCCACCCTGATCGCACTGGCCGGGGCCGCGGGGTTTTGCATCATCGGCCTGCAATTCGGCAACATCGCAACCACCGGGCAGATTTTCCCAACATCCGTGCGCTCGGGTGGGGTGGGAATGATTTACGGCGTGGGCCGCATCGGCTCGTTCGTCGGCCCGGCTCTGGCCGGCGTGCTGGTGGGTATGAAGGTGCCGCTGGGCGATTTGTTCCACTATGCTGGCGCGCTGATGCTGCTTGGTGTGGTGGCGGGTGGTTTGCTGGTGCAACGGTATAAGCGGCAATTGGCACTGATCAATGACGGGTCGAGCGCTGCTTAGCGCCCGCGCAACCGCATCCGCCGACGATCCCATAGCATCACCGCGCCCACCACGGCACTCGTCCCCGCCACCGCAACCGGGTAATACAGCCCGGCATAGATATCGCCCGAGCTTGTCACCAAGGCTGCCGCCATCAGCGGCAGCACGCCGCCAAACCAGCCATTGCCGATGTGATAGGGCAAGGAAATCGCGGTATAGCGGATATTGGCCGGGAATCGCGCCACCAGAAACGCGGCCATCGGGCCGTAAACCATGGTGACCAGCACCATCATCAACAGCAGCATCACATAAGCGGTCGGTCGGTCAATCTTCGCCGGGTCTGCGCTGGCTGGATATCCTGACTCCCGCAGCACCGTGTCAATTGACTGCGGAAGGTAGCCCGCAATCGATTCGTCACCGATAATCACCAACACGTCCATCGGCGGGGCTGGCGGGGAGATGGTGAAATCCAGCCCAAGATTGGCCAGATAGCCGGTCACTCGATCGCAAGCGGTGAATTTGGACCACGGGCCAACGAAAACATGGAAATGGCAGTCATCCGCTGCCACGCGGATGGCATGGGTTTGCTTCCACGCCACCAAATCAGGATTAACCGCGCGCGCCAGGCCATGAAACAACGGGATATACAACAATGCGGCCAACGCGCAGCCAATGACGATAAACCGCAGGCGGCCATAACGGTCCGACATCGTGCCAAACAGCACAAACAGCGGCAAAGCTGACAGCAATGCCGCGCCGAGCAGCAGGAACGCCTCCGTTTCCGGCACATGCAGCGTGTTGACCATGAAAAATAATGCGTAATATTGGCTTGCATACCACACCACGCCCTGCCCGGCACACGCGCCCCAAATCGCCAAGAACACCTTGCGCCGATACAACCCCGGCCCGAACGCCGTTTGCAGCGGATTGGGACAAACCCGGTCTTGCCGCAACAGGCGTTCAAACACCGGGCTTTCGCGTAGTCGCATGCGGATCATCAACGACCAGAACAGCAGCAATGATGAGGCGATAAACGGAATGCGCCAGCCAAAGGCGATGAATTGCGCTTCACTCATGCTCTCGCGGCACACCAAGATGACGAGCAGCGACATGATCAGCCCAACCGTTGCCGTGGTTTGCACCCAAGACGTGGCATAACCCCGGCGTGCGCGCGGAAAATGTTCCGCCACATACGTTACAGCACCGCCATATTCGCCGCCCAATGCCAGCCCTTGCATCAGTCGCATAAACACCAGCATCGCCGGGGCAGCGATGCCAATTTTGTTGAATGTGGGGAGGCAGCCAGTGGCAAACGTGCTCCCACCCATCACCATCACAGTGATCAGAAACGTATATTTTCGCCCGATTCGGTCGCCCATCCGACCAAACAGCAGTCCGCCAAATGGGCGCACCAGAAACCCGGCCGCGTAAGCCGCAAACGTGGAGAGCAACGCGGCGGAGCGGTTGTCACCGGGGAAGAACAAGGTCGCGAAAAACGGTGCGAGTGAGGCGTAGATAAAGAAATCATACCACTCAAAGGCAGTGCCCACCGAACAACTGATAATCGCCGTGCGACGGTCCCGGCGCGCCGCCTCGCGTTCCGTTCGCACAGTTATAAACCCATTGCCCATATGCCCCGCCTCGTCAGATGACGCTTTGGTCGCGGGCGAATCGTCCAACACCAGAAGATGGTGGGCGCCGCGCGCCTGCCCTGATCCGCCCGCGGCGCTATCTACTCATGTTGGCCCAGACGAACGCAAGCACGTCCAATCGCATCAGCGGCAAAACGGCTGCTTGGAAGTTGACAGTGAAAACTTGCCCCAGCGATGAGCAAAATGGAGAAATGTTGCCCAGGCTGACATATGGATACGCAGAATATTGCCATATCTTCCCCGTCCTGGGCTTGCATTCTATCCCATCAGGCTGAATAGATGCGTTTAAGGGGGCACGGTTCATCCGCGGGGGCGGCGGAGCTGTGGGAAAGATCGAACGTCAAGATCGCCAGCAACTGGTTGGTGGGATAGGAAAAACGAATGCACAATAACTTGTCTGATGCACTGGTCCGAAGGGTCCAGTCCGATCCAAACTTCATCGAACTCGAACGCAAGCGCAACAGTCTTGGCATCAGCCTCGCAGTGCTGATGTTGGTGATTTATTACGGCTACATCTTGATGTTGGCATTCGCCAAGCCGTTCCTGGGCACTGTTGTCTATGGCGTTGTCACTCTTGCCTTCCCGATTGGCATGTTTGTGTTGCTGTCGGCGATTGTGATTACCGGCATCTATGTTAATCGCGCGAACGGCGAGTTCGACGCTCTCACCCGCAAAATCGTGGAGGCCAATCAATGATCCGCGCCCTTCTCTCGCGCGGCTCGGCGATCATCGCCACGCTGCTGCTGAGCCTTTCGTCTGCTTACGCCGCCGATGTGATCGGTCAGAGCGAAAAGCAGGCCACCAATGTCACCGCCATCATCATGTTCGTGGCGTTCGTGCTGCTCACACTTGGCATCACGTTCTGGGCTGCCAAGCGCACCAAATCCACTGCAGACTTCTACACGGCAGGCGGCCACATCACCGGTTTCCAGAACGGCTTGGCGATTGCGGGTGACTATATGTCGGCCGCTTCATTCTTGGGGATTTCGGCGCTGGTTTACACGTCAGGATATGACGGGCTGATCTACTCCATCGGCTTTTTGGTCGGCTGGCCGATCATCGTCACACTGATGGCCGAACGTTTGCGCAACCTAGGCAAATTCACTTTTGCTGACGTGGTGAGCTATCGCCTGGACGAAACCCCGCTGCGCCTGATGTCCGCCGTCTCCACGTTGATCGTGGTGGCGTTCTATCTGATCGCGCAGATGGTTGGCGCTGGCCAGCTGATCAAGTTGCTGTTTGGTCTGGAATACAACGTCGCCGAAATCGTCGTGGGTATCCTGATGATCCTCTATGTCACCTTCGGCGGCATGCTTGCAACCACTTGGGTGCAGATCATCAAGGCCTGTTTGCTGCTCGGCGGTGCAACCCTGATGGCCGTGCTCGTGCTGGTGCATTATGGCTTCAACCCAATGGCATTGTTTGCCGATGCCGTGGCGACCAGCCCAAAGCATGCGGCAATCATGCTGCCAGGCTCATTCGTTGCAAGTCCAACCGGCACGATATCGCTCGGCTTGGCGCTGATGTTTGGCACCGCTGGCTTGCCCCACATCCTGATGCGCTTCTTCACGGTGGCTGATGCCCGTGAAGCCCGGAAATCGGTGTTCTTCGCCACCTCGTTCATCGGCTATTTCTACATCCTAACCTTCATCATCGGCTTTGGTGCGATCACGCTGGTTGCCACCAATCCGGACTTCTTGGACCCCACCACACATGCGCTGAAGGGTGGTGCCAACATGGCCGCCATCTGGCTGGCGGACGCGGTGGGCGGCAATCTGCTGCTCGGCTTCATCTCGGCAGTGGCGTTCGCGACCATTCTCGCGGTGGTGTCGGGTTTGACCCTGGCCGGCGCTTCGGCGGTGTCGCACGACATCTACGCCTCGGTGCTGCGCAAGAATCATGATGGTGACAGTTCCGAACTCCTCGTCTCCAAAGTGGCGACGGTTGCACTCGGCATTGTGGCGATCGTTCTGGGCATCGCCTTCGAGAAGCAGAACATCGCCTTCATGGTGGGCCTCGCCTTCGCGATTGCAGCCAGCTCCAACTTCCCGGTGCTGCTGCTCTCCGTGGTTTGGAAGGGTCTGACCACCCGTGGTGCGATCATCGGTGGCTGGCTCGGCCTGATTGCGGCGGTTGGCTTGACCGTCCTCAGCAAGTCGATCTGGGTTGACGTGATTGGTATGAAGGCGGCGATCTTCCCACTGGCCAATCCGGCAATTTATTCGATGCCGATCGCGTTCATCTTCTGCTGGCTTGGTTCGATCACCGACAGCTCGGCGCGTGCGGCGA
>CAIZGT010000479.1 GCA_903932545.1 uncultured Rhodospirillales bacterium | reverse complement strand
GCGCGCACCTCACGCAAGCCCGTGACCGCGTCGAGCACGCTCACCCGCAAACCCGCCATCGCCTCGGTCAGCGCCACGCCGCCCGCCAACGCGCCGCGCATCGCAAGCGTTGGCAACACAAATGCTGAGAGGATGAACAAAACGCCGACCACCAGAGCGAGGAGCGGTTCGATGTGCAACAACACGAGGATCAGTATCGGCAACAACGCCAAAGCGCCGACCAAGGGCAACATCAGACGCATGTAAACCGTGTCTTGCGCCTCAACATCGCCCACCAACCGCGCCAGCAAATCCCCCGCGCGCTGCATGCCCAAACCACCGGCCATGCGTTCAGCGATGCAGCGGAAAAACCACACGCGCAAATCTGCCAAAGCGCGGAACAGCGCATTATGCGTCACCATTCGCTCAGCATACCGCGCCACCACTCGCGCCGGGCCAAGCACGCGCAGCATGAGGGCAGCCGTAAGGGCGGCCGTGCCAATCAGTGAGACGCCGACGAACACCGCCCCGGCCGCAGCCGACAATCCCACCGCCAGCAGAGTGGCCGTCAACGAGACGAGTAGCCCGAGGAACAGATACAGCGACTGGCCGCGGCTTTGCGCCATCAGGCGGAACAACGCGCTCATGCCGCACCTCGGTTCTGCACCATTCGGCCCTCACGCAGGTCGATCCGCCGCCCACCCAAGCCCTGGTTCCACTCATGCGCGGCGGCGGAATGGGTAACCAGAATTGTGGTGCGCCCCAGGGTGAGACGCCGCAATGAATCGAGGACTTCACCCTCGGTGGCGGCGTCCAGATGCGCGGTTGGCTCGTCGAGCAGCAGCAAGGGCGCGTTTTTGAGGAATGCTCGCGCGATTGCCACGCGTTGCGCCTGACCGCCGGACAGGCCGTAACCCTGCTCGCCGATCTCAGTGTCGAGGCCCAGCTTTAGCGCATCGGCGAATGCATCCACGCGGGCGAACCGCGCAGCCTCGTCCACCTCGGCATCGGAGGCTTCAGGGCGGGCGAAGCGGATGTTGTCGCGCAGGGTTCCGGCAAACAGCACCGGGCGCTGGCCAATCCAAGCTGTCAGCCGAGACAATGCCGCGGGCACGAGATCGGTGATATCTGCACCGTTGATCGTCACCCGCCCCTCGGTCGGGCGCACGAAGCCGAGCAGGATTTCGATCAGGCTCGATTTCCCAGAGCCAGACGGCCCGGCCACCACCAAAGTCTCGCCTTGGCTGACGCGGAAGCTAATGTCGTGCAACACCGGGCCGCGCTCGGCATCCCAGGTGAGGCCGACATGGTCGAAGACCAGCGTTAGACCCTGCGCCTCCACGGTGCGGATGGCGGCTGGCGGGGAGAGGGTCTCGGTGGCGACGGGCAACGCTTCGAGGGTTTTGGCGGCATCCAACGCTTGGAAGCGATCTTGATAAGCGGCGGCGAAGCTGCGCAATGGCGCAAAGAATTCCGGCACCAGCAGAAGCACGAACAACGTGTTGGCGGGGGCTGTGAGGCTGTTATCGGCCACTGCCGCGCCCGCCCGCAATGCAAGGAACACCAAGGCGCCGGCAGCTGCGATATCGATGGCGGCAGACGAGAGGAACGCCACGCGCAGCACGCGCATCGTGCGCTGTCGCAATTCATCGGCGGCAGATTGCAAAGCGCGCGCTTCATCGTCCACCCGACCGTTCATCACGATGGTGGAGATGCCACGCATACGGTCAAGAAACCGGGTTTGAAGGCGTGCCATGGCGGTGAATTGCTTGGCCGCTGCGCGACCAGCCCCGATGCCGGAGAACGCCATCGCCACCGGCACCAAGGCGGCGGCGCCCAGCAGCACGATTGCGGCAAGCGGATCGAACCACGCGATTACCGCGGCCAGCAGCACCGGACCGACCACAGCAAAGCTCGCAGCCGGCAGCCAGCGGGCGAAAAACCCGTCGAGCGATTCAACGCGGTCCACCACCACTGTGGCGAGTTCAACCGAATGTGCGGAGCGCAGCAATGACGGGCCATTGGCCAGCAGCTTGCTCAGCGCGTCGCTGCGCAGCCTGCGCCGCGCGTTGGCGCCCAAGCGAAAGCTGAGGCCTTCGCTGGCAATGCCCAGCCCGGCGCGGGCCAAGGCCGCTATTGAAAACAGCAGAGCGGGCAGCAGCACTGGCTCATCTGGCCCATCGGTGCCGAGCAAAACCGCCATCAGCCATGCCATGCAGTAAGCCTGAATCGCGGCACATAAAGTGGATGCAAGGCTGGCGGCCACGACGCCCCAAGCCGCTTTGCGGCCATGGGCTGCTTCTTGTTTCAGCCAGGCAGCGCCGGGTTTCGGCGCATGACGGGATTTCGATACGGAAGGACTTGCGCTCATAGGCGTCCTTATTAGGCGCAACCCTTCAGCTTTGACAGTCCCGCCCCGCGAATACGCCGGTTGCTTGCAACAAAAACCTGTTGGAAACAGAGCCTAACCAGCGGGGGAAGATGATGTCGCGCATTGCAACACAGCCGACGGCTTCAGCAGACTCCACCGAAACCTGCGCCGCCGCGCCAATCAGCCGACTGGCGGTGGCTATGGCGATTCTGTTGATTGCCTTCAATTTGCGCCTTGCCTTGGCCAGCCTGTCGCCGGTTTTGCCGGAGGTGATGCGCGACACCGGGTTGACAGCAAGCGGTGCCAGCGTCTTGTCAATGGTGCAGGTGCTGTGTTTGGGCCTGTTTGCCGCCGCCGCGCCGTTTCTGGTGCGACGATTGGCCCTCGAACGCGCGGCATTGGTGTGCATCCTTGCCGTGACCATCGGCTCGGTGCTGCGCGGCTTCGGCGATATCGTCTCGCTTTTCGCTGGCGGTATCATCGCCAGTGCTGGCATCGGCGCGGGCAATGTGGTGCTGCCGGGGCTGCTGAAGCGGGATTTCTCGGATAAAATCGCAGCGATGTCTGGGCTTTATTCGATGATCCTGTGCCTGAGCGGTGCCGTGCCATCAGGTGCCACTGCGCCGCTGCGGATTGCGTTTGGCGATAGCTGGGCGTGGGCGCTCGAATTTTGGGCGGCCCCGGCGTTGATTGCGTTGCTGGCTGCGGGGTTCGTCTGGCGCAATATAGCGTCTGCCAAGAAACGCAGCAATTCGAGCCAAACTGCCCATTCCCTGTGGCGCGACAGACTGGCGTGGCAGGTGACCATGTATATGGGGCTGCAATCGTTGATGGCATATTCGGTGCTGTCTTGGATGGCACCCATTCTGCGTGAGCGCGGCGATGATGCGGTGACCGCGGGGATTGTGGTGGCGGTGTCGCTGGTGTTCCAGGTGGCGGCATCGTTGCCCGCACCGATCATCGCGGCACGGCTGCGCAACCAGAGTCTGTTTGCGACGTTGATCATCGCCTGCTCATTCACCGGGTTTTGTGGGCTGATCTATTTGCCACTGTCGTGGCAATGGGCGTGTTCCATTCTGATGGGAATTGGCATGGGTGGCTCGTTCGGGCTGGCCCAGCTGTTCCTGGTGATGCGCTCGCCCAACGCTGCCGCCGCCGCGCGCTTGTCGAGCATGGCGCAGGCGGTGGGGTATTCCATTGCCTCGCTTGGTCCGCTGGGAATCGGGCTGGCGCATGATGCAACGGGGGACTGGTTTGGCAGCATCATCGCCTTTGCGTTGGCTGCTGGAATTGGCGGCACATGCGGCTATTTTGCCGGGCGGAACCGGCTGGTTCGGGGCTGATCAGGCGGCGATGCTCCAAATCGCGCATTCGGCCAGCACCGCGCATGCGCCAAGCACATCGCCGGTTTGGCCATCAATTTGGCGCAAGGTGAGCCAGCGCAGGGCGAAGCTGACCGTGCCGCAAAATGCGATTGCCAGCATGGGGTATGGCAGCGTACTTGCCAGCGCCAGCCCAAGTGCCAGCCCGATCAAAACCGACGGTTTTGGCAAATCACGCAATGTGGCGGCAATGCCGTCCCGCCGCGCTGGTTTGGTGGTCGCGAGCAATGCCAGCATCGCTGTGCGTGAGAGCGCCCCTGCGGCGATCAGCCACAGCGTAGGGTCGGCCAAACCCGCGATGGCGCTGATCCGCAGCAGGCTGCTCAGCGTCAACGCCAACGCGCCGTAGCTACCAATATTGCTGTCACGCATAATCTCCAATTTGCGCTGCCGGTCGCGCCCCCCGCCGAACCCATCGGCGAGGTCGGCCAGACCGTCTTCGTGCAAAGCGCCGGTTGTCAGCAATTGTGCGACGAGCGTGATCA
Source organism: uncultured Rhodospirillales bacterium (assembly GCA_903932545.1). Lineage (GTDB taxonomy): Bacteria > Pseudomonadota > Alphaproteobacteria > Acetobacterales > Acetobacteraceae > CAIQQQ01. The sequence continues at coordinate 270 of CAIZGT010000479.1, read as the reverse complement.
CCGCACTCGGCCAAGCGTGCAGTCCGGCAACGTGGCAGAGCGCCCACACGCCAGCGCCGATCAAGCCCACCAAAGCGCCCACCACTGGATACGCCCAAACGCTCGCGGTCTGGCTGCGCGGCATTGCCAGTTTCAGACGCCAGACCGGCAAGCGGGTGAGCAGCATACAGGCGGCGATAAACTGACGCAGAGCTTCCATCATCAGCCGTGCCCTGAGACGGCAGCTTCCGCAAATGTCGCCATCCCGGTGTGGCATGCCAAGGCAGCGCG
>CAIZGT010000478.1 GCA_903932545.1 uncultured Rhodospirillales bacterium | reverse complement strand
GTGCCGCGCACCAACATCCAGGTGGATGACGGCGGCGATAAGAAGCTCGGCATACTGACCGGGAACGTCACATTGCGCGATCTCGTCACCAGCCTGAACGCGCTGGGCGTCGGGCCGCGGGACATGATCACCATCTTGCAAGCAATCAAGGCGGCGGGCGCGTTGCAAGCCGATTTGGTGGTGCGCTGATGACCGGGCACATTCTCCCACCCTCTGGCCCGCCCGACCCCCGCGACCTGCAAAGCCCCGATCGCGCCCGTGCCTGGAAAGCGGCGCAAGATTTCGAGGCGATGGCCGCAAGCCAATTGCTTGCCCCAATGTTCGAGACCATCGACACCGCCAAAGGCGCGTTTGGCGGCGGCGAGGGTGAGGCCGCATGGCGTCCGATGATGAACCAAGAACTCGGCAAGCAAATCGCCAAATCCGGCGCTCTCGGCCTCGCGGTGCCAGTCTTTCAGCAGATGCTGGCGATGCAGGAACAAGCCGCAAAGGACACCAAATGAGCGTATTACCGGCCATCGCTGCCGTAGCAGAACTCAACCGCGTGTTGCGTGCGGAAAATGCGGCGCTGTCAGCAATGGATATCCCAGGCGCCAATGGGCTGCTGGCCCAAAAACTCGCCGCGACGGATACGCTGACCGAAGCGCTGAAGCTGCGCCCGATACTGCCCGACTCGGCGCGCCGAGAGGTCGAGGCGCTGCAAAACCTCACCGCGGAGAACAAGGCGTTGCTAGAGCGCGCCATGCTCGCCCAGCGCCGTGTGCTCGCCTGCATCGCCCGCGCGGTGCCGCGCGCACTTGGGCAGGCCGGGAATTATACCGCCGGTGGCAAAACGCGCCCACCAGCCCAGATGCCGGCGATCACGCTGTTGAGCCAAGCCTGATCTTGCGCGCAACCCGTAGCGGGGCGACAAAGGCTGTCTCCGGAGTTTGCCGATGCGCATCGCCTTTTTCATGCCCGCCCCGCTTGATCTGCTGACGGGCGGCTATGTCTATAACCGCCGCTTGATCGCCGAATGGCGCAATCTTGGGCATGACGTGTCAGTGCATGGCATCACCGGCCAGCACCCATGGGCAGATCACGAGGCCAAGAAATCCGCGACCCTGGCTTGGCACGCAATGCCGCCAGATGCGCTGCCAGTGATCGACAATCTCGCCATCGCCGCCTTCGAGCCTTTGCTGGCGGAATTGCGCGATCGCCGCGCGGTGGTGCTCAACCATCACCCAACCGGGCTGGAACCCGGCCTTCCCGCCGAGATGAGCGCCGCATTGATCGCGCTCGAACAGCGCGTGATGCCGCAAATCTGGCGCGTGGTGGTGACGAGCCCGACCACCGGCGACACACTCACCAAGCAATTCGGCGTCGCACCATCGCGCCTCATCACCGTCATCCCCGGCACGGATGACGCGCCACAAAGTGCTGGATCAAACGCCGAGACGGTCCATGTGCTGTCCATCGGCTCGCTCATCCCGCGCAAGGGGCATGACGTGCTGCTGCGCGCAATGGCCAAGCTGTTCGACCTTAATTGGCGTCTCACCATCGCTGGCACGTCCCGCCTTGATCCGAATTACGCCGCGCATCTGCAAACCCTGCCTGCTGACCTCGGCATCTCCGCGCGCGTGACGTTCTGCGGCGAGATGACCGGCCAGCCTTTGGCTGACCTTTGGAACTCCGCGGATATATTTGCCCTTGCCACCCATTACGAGGGATACGGCATGGTGATCGCCGAAGCACTCAAACGCGGCCTGCCGGTCGTGGTGTGCAATGGCGGTGCGGCCGGGGCACTGGTCGATCAACACAGCGGCGCGGTGTGCCCGGTGGGGGATGACGCGCAGTTCTCCAAAGCGATCCGGCGCATTATTTTCGACACCCAATTGCGCGCCGATATGGCCAAAGCTGCATGGCAGTCGGGCCAGGCGCTGCCAAGCTGGGCGGCCCAAGCCCAGGCTTTTGTTTCCGCGTTCAACTAAAAACACCAAGGAACCGTCTCATGGCCCTGCTGGGTGCAATTGCCGATGATTTCACCGGGGCGACCGATCTTGCCTCCATGCTGGTGCGCCAAGGCATGCGCGCGGTGCAATTGATCGGCGTGCCGGGCGCTTCTGACCCGGTGCCGGAGGCTGAGGCGATTATCGTCGCGTTGAAGTCACGCACCGCGCCAGCGGCCGAAGCGGTGGCCGAAAGCCTCGCAGCCTTGGCATGGTTGCAAAAAGCCGGGTGTCGTCAGTTTTTCTTCAAATACTGCTCTACGTTCGACAGCACCGCGCAGGGCAATATCGGCCCGGTGGCCGACGCGCTGATCGAGGCGCTGGGCTGCGGCTTTGCCCTCGCCTGCCCGGCTTTCCCGGCGAACGGGCGCAGCGTTTATCAGGGCCATCTCTTTGTCGGCTCGCTGCTGCTCAATGAGAGCGGCATGGAGAACCATCCGCTAACCCCGATGAAAGACGCCAATCTGGTCCGCGTGCTGTCGCACCAAACCGAGGCGACGGTGGGGTTGGTGCCGTTCGCAACCGTGGCACAGGGCGCGGCCGCTATCCGAAAAGCCATGACACAGTTGAAGGAGCAAGGCCGCCGCTACGCCATCGTTGATGCGGTCAGCAATGACGATCTGTATGCCATCGGCGAAGCCGCCGCACATCACGCGCTGATCACCGGCGGGTCGGGTGTGGCGATTGGCTTGCCAGAGAATTTTCGCCGGGCCGGGAAGCTCGATGCGGTCACGAACCCGGCAAGCTTGCCCGCGCCGTCTGGCCAGACCGCCATATTGGCAGGCTCCTGCTCGCGCGCCACGTTGTTTCAGATCGGGTTCGCCAAGAACCATTTGCCCACGCTGGAACTCGATGCGCTGGCCACGCCAGACGCACACACCCTCGCCGCCCAGGCCATCGCCTGGCTCGATGGCAAGCTCCGCACCACCCCGGTGCTGATCGCCGCCTCCGCCCCGCCAGACAAGGTGGCGGCATTGCAGGCAAAGCTGGGCCGCGAGGCGGCGGGCGTGCTGGTGGAAGAGGCTCTGGCTGAAATCGCCGAGGCGCTGGTTGCACGCGGCGTCCGGCAATTGGTGGTCGCTGGTGGCGAAACCTCGGGTGCCGTCGTGCAGCGCCTCGGCGTGCAGCGCCTACGGATCGGCGCGGAGATCGACCCCGGCGTGCCCTGGACCTTCGCCGAAGGCACTGGCCCGGCTTTGCACCTTGCCCTCAAAAGCGGCAATTTCGGTGGTCGTGATTTTTTCCTCAAAGCGTTCGGGATGGAAGCTGCGCAATGAGCGAGCAAGCCCTCCGCGTTCTGCTGTCAGAGCTTGCCGCCTCGCTGTTCCAGCGCGGCTATGCGGTGGGCAGTGCTGGCAATGTCAGCGCCAAACTACCCGACGGCTATCTGATAACGCCGACGAATTCTTCGCTCGGGCGGCTCGACCCGGAGCGTATTTCCAAGCTCGATGCCAATTTCGAGCATATCGGCGGGGACAAACCGTCGAAGGAAGTGTTCATGCACCGCGCCTTCTATCGCGCCCGGCCGCAGGTGGGCGCGGTGGTGCATCTGCATTCCACCATGGCCACTGCAGTGTCGTGTTTGGCCGATGTGGACCCAAACTGCCCGATCCCAGCGCTGACACCTTATTTTGTGATGCGCATCGGCGCGCGCCTGCCGGTGGTGCCGTATTACCGCCCCGGAGATGCTGCGATGGAGCCCGCAATTTATCAGGCGGCAGCGGCGGCGAGGGCAATTTTGCTTGCCAATCATGGCCCCGTGGTAAGCGCCGACACCCTCACCGATGCAGTCTATGCCGCCGAGGAGCTGGAGGAATCGGCTCGGCTCTTCCTATTGCTGCGCGGACAGAACGTTCGAATGTTAACTGAGGCACAACAAACTGAGTTATTGCTGAAATTCGGTTAAAAAAGTTCAGCACGGCCAAGAGCCGCAGCGGCATTGCATTCCGCGCCACTCCGAGGCTCAATTGGTGCCCGCATCAAGCCTGCCTGAAGAAGCACTCAATGCCGCGCATTCTCCCCGTCGCCGCCGCCCAGCTCGGGCCGATACAGCTTTCTGATACTCGTGACTCCGCAGTCGAGCGCATGCTGCGACTGCTGGAGCGTGCGCGCATCCGAGGCGTCGAGCTCGTGGTGTTTCCCGAACTTGCCCTCACCACCTTCTTCCCACGCCACTTCCATGAGGACATTGCCGAGGCGGATCAGTGGTTTGAAACTGACATGCCTGGCCCCATCACCCAGAAGCTGTTCGATGCCGCGAAGAAATACCAAATCGGCTTTTCGCTCGGTTACGCCGAGCGCGTGATGGAACGCGACGAGACCGGCACCAAGCGCTGGCGACGGTTCAACACGTCCATCCTGGTCAACCACCAGGGCGACATCGTATTGAAATATCGCAAAATTCATCTTCCCGGCCATGCGGATTATGATCCGAACCGAACCGCCCAACATCTGGAAAAACGCTATTTCGAAGTGGGCAATTTGGGCTTTCCGGTGATCCGGGCACCAATGGGCAATCTGTCGGGCGTGAACATGGGCATGATGATCTGCAATGATCGCCGCTGGCCGGAAGCGTGGCGCGTGCTTGGGTTGCAGGGGGTGGAGCTCGTCACCCTCGGCTACAACACGCCCTCATCCAACACCTCTGGCGCGGGCTATGAAGCGCCGCATCTGCGGGTGCAGCACTCGCACATGTCGATCCAGTCCGGAGCCTATCAGAACGCCACTTTCGCCGTTGCGTGCGCCAAGGGTGGGCGTGAGGATGGGTTTGACATGAT
>CAIZGT010000477.1 GCA_903932545.1 uncultured Rhodospirillales bacterium | reverse complement strand
GCTGCATGAAGCTGTGCTGCGCATCCGTGCCCGGCTCGCCGAACAGCACCGGGCAGGTCGCATGGTCAACATGCTTGCCATCCCGCTGCACCGACTTGCCGTTGCTCTCCATCTCCAGCTGCTGGAGATAGGCGGGAAACCGCTTCAGCCGGTCGTCATAGGCCAGCACGCAATGGGTGCGACAGCCGCAGATATTGACGTGCCATATCCCCACCAACGCGAGCAGCACCGGCAAATTGGTGGCAAACGGCTCGGCGCGGAAATGTCGGTCCATCGCCTCAGCGCCGTTGAGCAAAGCCTCGAAATTCTCCCACCCGGCCGCCAGCGCGATGGACAAGCCCACCGGCGACCACAGCGAGAAGCGCCCGCCCACCCAATCGCGGAAGCCGAACATACGCTCAGGCGAAATCCCAAAGGCCGACACCGCGGCGGTGTTGGTGGACAATGCGGCAAAATGGCTGGCAACCGCGCCTTCGCCCAAAGCCGCCACCAGCCACGCCCGCGCCGCGCGGGCATTCTCGATGGTCTCTTGCGTGGTGAAGGTTTTCGACGCGACGATAATCAGCGTCCGCGCCGGGTTGAGCCCGCGCGTGGCCACGGCGAGGCCGGTTGCGTCAACATTTGAAACATAGCGAACATCAAGCTTCGGCCCGCGCGCCATCGTCAGCGCCTCGGTGGCCATCAGCGGGCCGAGATCGGAGCCACCGATGCCGATGCTGATCACATGGGTGAAAACCTCACCCTCAACGCCGCGCAGTGTGCCGTCATGCACCGCTGTGACGAAATCGCGCATCCGGCTCAATTCAGCCGTGGCAATATCAGATGCAGGCTCGCGCCCGCTCGGCAGAACCGCCGAAAAACCGCCATCCGGGCCACCGCGCAATGCCATGTGCATTGCAGCGCGGCGCTCGGTGGTGTTGACCGCATCGCCATCGAACAAGCGATCTCGGAACAGGTTCAGCGTCGCCGCGCGCGCCAGCCCGAGCAACGCTTCGAGCGCGTCGTCATCGATGGCCGTTTTCGAAAAATCGATAGTGAGATCGCCAAACCCCACCGTGAACCGCTCCGCGCGGGACGGGTCAGCGGCGAACAGGCCGCGAATGTCGCTGGCCGCCGGTCGCCCGCCGAGGGTTATGAGTTGATCCCAAGCCACGTGGAGTTGAGCGCGTTCGGGCTGACCTGCATCATGCGGCATCGGAGCACTCCGGCTGGATAGGCGGTGCAATATGCACCCAATACGCAAGAGTTAACGCCATGCAACGAGTTGCCCAAGTGCGAACTGCTCACGTCTCTACACATGCCCGCGAGGGGCGTCAGAAGAGGCGATCGAGCAAGCTGCCGCTTGACTTCGGCTGAATGATTGGCGTGTCACCAGCCGTCGGCGTCTGGCCAAGTGCATCGTTCTGGCGCAGGCGCTGTGATTCACGCTGCGGATCCACCACCACGCCTGCCTCAGGCTTAGACTTCCAGAACATCAAACGATCGGTGAAGCCGCGCTTGGAGGCATCCTGCGCGGCCTGTTGGTTGATGTCGTTGCGGATGGTCGGGTCAGCAGACGGACCAGCAACCCCCAGCAACGCCTGCTCGCCCGGCGTGCGGTTCGTGGGGGCGGTTGCGGCCACACCCTGCGGTGACAATGCCAGCTCAGCCGCGTCACGCGTTGTGCGCTCTTGCGGGCGCGGGGCGCCAGGCGTGGGCGGCACAATCTTAAAATCAGGTGGCATCGACAGCGGCGCGCGGGTGGTGACGGTGAACTCGTCCGGAGCCTCACGGGTAAGGCCGATATCGCGGGAGAGATCATCGCCCGCCCCGCCGCATCCGGCGAGCGCCAGCAGAGCGGCACCAAGCAGGGTTGCGGGAACCGAACGGGCAGCAAGGCTGCGGGCAGTGAGGGTGCGCTGTGTCATGACGGTTCCTTAGCGCCACCTTGCGGCGCGGGCAAGCGATGCGGGCGCAGAGAGTCGAGCAGCAGAGCGGCGACGCCGCAGCAGATCGCAGAATCACCGACGTTGAACACATAAGGGAAGTTAAGCCCCAACGCATGGGCATGCAGAAAATCCACCACCGCACCATAGCGCAGTCGGTCAATCACGTTGCCAATTGCCCCTCCGGCGATGCTGCCCAGCGCGATGGCAATCACAATATTCTCGGCTTTGCGCAGCCAGAGCAGCAGCGCCACCACCACCAAAGCGGCAACGCCAGTGAGAATGATCGGCCCAATCGCCCCCATACCGTTGAACAGGCCAAAGGTAACACCGCGATTCCACACCATCACCAAATCAAGGAACGGCAACACCGGCACCGCGCCCTGATGTGGCAGGTCAAACACGTTTAGCATCCACGCCTTGCTGCCCTGATCCGCCGCGAGAACCACGGCGGCGGCGATCAGGCCAAACAGCATTCTGCGCTGGATCATGCCGCAACCACGGCTTCACAGCGCAGGCACAAGCCGGGATGGCCAGCGGATCTGCCGACTTCGGGCAGAATGCGCCAGCAGCGTTCGCATTTGGCACCCTCAGCGATGAACGCGGCATGCGCGTCACCCGCACGGAACGACGAGGTGATCGCCAGTTCGGCCCAAGCATCGCCGGGCAGCAGGTTGAGATCAGCCTTGGTGACAACCACGCCGGCTTCGAGCGAAGATTTCACCGTTTTATCGCGCCGCATCACCTCAATCGCCCCGGTGAGCTCCTTGCGCGCCTCACGGATCGCGTCCCACTTCGCACCCAAAGCCGGATCATTCCAGCTCGCAGGCAGCACTGGGAATTCTTCCAGATGCACGCTGGTGTCCTCACCAAACCGCGCAACCCAAGCTTCATCAGCGGTGAACACCAGCGTCGGCGCGAACCACGCGCACAGGCAGCGGTGCAGATGATCCAGCACCGTGCGCGCGGCACGCCGACGCAGGCTGTCCGCCGCATCGCAATAGATCGCATCCTTGCGGACGTCGAAATAGAACGCCGACAGGTCGTTGCCACAGAACACATGCAGCGCCGGGATCACGCCGGTCCATTCATAGCTCTGCACCGCATGGCGATACTGCGCGTCGAGTTCGGAGAGGCGGTGGAGCATGTAGCGCTCCAACTCCGGCATCTCATCCACCGGCACCCGCTCGGCCTCGGTGAAGCCATCAAGGCTGCCCAGAATCCAACGCAGCGTGTTGCGGATGCGACGGTAGAGTTCGGCCTGTTGCTTCAGAATTTCCGCACCAATGCGTAAATCGTCAGAGCTATCCGAGTTCATCACCCAAAGGCGCAGAATGTCCGCACCGTATTTGTCTGTCACTTCCTGCGGTGCGGTCACGTTGCCGAGCGACTTGCTCATCTTACGGCCCTGCTCGTCGAGCACGAAGCCGTGGGTGAGAATGGCCTTGAACGGTGCACGGCCGCGCGTGCCAACCGATTCGAGCAGCGAGGAATGGAACCAGCCGCGATGCTGATCAGAGCCTTCGAGATACAAATCCGCCGGCCACGGCAGTCCGCGCGCTTCGAGCGTGAAGGCGTGTGTGGAGCCGGACTCGAACCACACGTCCACAATGTCCATCACCTGCTCGTAATCGGCAGGGTTGTAGTCATTGCCCAGGAACCGGGCGGCCGGGGAGGAATACCAAGCGTCAGCCCCTTCCGCGCGGAATGCTTCGGTGATGCGGTCCATCACCGCCTGATCACGCAGCGGAATGCCGGTGGCTTTTTCCACAAACACCGCAATCGGCACGCCCCAGGCGCGCTGACGCGAGATACACCAATCGGGACGGGAGGCGATCATCGCGCCGATGCGATTGCGACCCTGGTCAGGGACGAACTGGGTTTGCGCGATGGCTTCGAGCGCCTTGGCGCGGATTTGGCCATCGCCGTCCATGCGGATGAACCATTGCGGCGTGGCGCGGTAGATCAAGGGCGCCTTCGAGCGCCAGGAATGTGGGTAGGAGTGCTTGAGCACACCGCGCATCAGCAGCGAACCAGTCTCAGTCAACGCCTCACATACCGGGTTGGCGGCTTTATAGACATGAACGCCCTCAAAGCCCGGCGCGCGGTTGGTCAGCGTGCCGTCATCGGCCACAGTCTCGGGCACTTCCAAACCATGCGCGCGGCCAAGAATAAAATCGTCCTCGCCGTGGCTGGGCGCGATATGCACAAGGCCAGTGCCGGCTTCAGTGGTCACGAATTCGGCGTTCAACACCGGCACATCATGCTCATAGCCGCGCTCACGCAACGGGTGCGCCGCGATGGTGCCGAGCAATTCCGCGCCGGTCAGGCGGTGGCGGATTTCATGGCCGACGATTTTGGCGGACGCTGCGAAACTTTCGAGCAGCGCCTCAGCGACGATGAAAATCTCGCCCAGCTTCGCCATCGCGCCCTCAGCGAGTTCGGTGGCCTGAACCGCCACATACGCAATCTCCGCCCCTGCGGCGATCGCGCGGTTGGCGGGCATCGTCCACGGCGTGGTGGTCCAGATCACCAACTTGGTGCCAGCCAGTTCCGGCACCGGCGAGGACACCACCGGGAAGGCGACCATGATCGTGGTGGAAGTGTGGTCGTGATACTCGATCTCGGCTTCGGCCAGCGCGGTTTTCTCGACCGGCGACCACATCACCGGGCGCAGGCCCCGGTAGAGTTCGCCATTCATCAGGAACTTGCCGATTTCGCCTGCGATCGCGGCCTCAGATGAAAAATCCATCGTCGCGTAACGGCCCGCCCAATCGCCTTCAACGCCGAGGCGGGCGAATTCTTCCGCCTGAATGCGCAGCCACTCGGCGGCATAGGCGCGGCATTCGGCGCGAAATTGCAGCACCGGCACCGCGTCCTTGTTGCGGCCTTCCTTGCGGTATTGCTCTTCGATCTTCCACTCAATCGGCAGACCGTGGCAGTCCCAACCTGGGATATAATGCGCATCCTGCCCACTCATCTGGCGCGAGCGGTTGACCACATCCTTGAGGATCTTGTTCAGCGCGTGGCCGATATGCATGTTGCCGTTGGCGTAGGGGGGGCCGTCATGCAGCATGAACGGCGAGGTTGCCTGCTTGTTGCGCAGCTTCTCCCACAGCCCGATGCGCTTCCACCGCTCAATGATCTGCGGCTCTTTGGTCGGCAGATCTCCACGCATCGGGAACTCCGTTGCGGGCAGAAACACGGTGCTGCGGTAGTCGGGGGCGGTCGTTGTGTCGGTCATGGCGCGGTTATGCGAAGTGGGCTGGCACCCGGTCAAGGCGCGGCTTGCTGCGGCTCGGCGAGGAGGTGCCGGGCCTGTTCGGCGTCAGCGATAATCTGCTGGTGCAGCGTGGCAAAATCGGCGAATTTCTTCTCGGCGCGCAGAAAGGCGATCAGGCTGATTTCGAGCGTTTGACCGTAAAGATCACCAGCAAAATCAAATAGATGCACTTCAAGCCGTGACTCAAGCGTGTTTGCAACCGTCGGGCGACGGCCCAGATTTGCCACCGCTGGAACAATTCGGCCATCCGGCAGGCTTGCCCACACCGCATAGACGCCCCGCGCGGGCTCCAGATATCCGCCAAGCGCGATGTTGGCAGTGGGAAAGCCGATGGTGCGACCGCGCTGATCCCCCTGCGCCACCACGCCGCTAATCGACCACGGCCTGCCGAGCAACGCGGCGGCGCGTTCTGGGTAGCCGTCTTGCAGCGCGCGGCGGATGCGCGAGGACGAGATCGGGCCAGATTCGTCCATCAATTGCGGCACGATAGACAAGCCAATGCCGACCTGCGTGCAGCGCGCTTCGAGCATTGCCACGTTGCCGCCGCGACGATGGCCGAACGCGAAATCCGCGCCGCAGGCGACATGCACCGCGCCAAGCGACTGGCGCAGCACGAGGTCGATAAACTGTTCAGCCGAAAGGTCGGCGAAGTCGGCGTTGAACGGCACCTCAATCACGTGATCCACCCCCTGCGCGGCCAGCAAGGCAGCACGTTGGGCGGACGGAGAGAGCCGGAAATTCGGGTCATCTGGCCGGAACAGGCTGCGCGGATGCGGCTCAAAGGTCAGCACGCCGAGCTTGGCATCAGGCCGCGCCGCATGCGCCGCGTGGAGGAGATGCACATGGCCGCGATGCACGCCGTCAAAATTGCCAAGTGCGAGCACCAGGCCACGGGCCTCAGCCGGAAGATCGCGCCAGTCGGTATGCAACATGTGGGTCTTTCGCGCTTGGTTGGACAAGTTCAGGCTCTCGACCTACACCGCAAGAAAGGATGGAGGAAGTGATGTCCGATAAAGCCCGCCAAGCCGGCGAATTGTTGCTGGCTGCTCATGCCAATCCAGCGGCCAAATTGGCCAGCCTGCCCGAGGCGTTGCGCCCGGCCAACCGTGGCGAGGCTTACGCCATCCAGCAGATCGTGGCGGAAAGCTTCACCGGCATCGGCGGCTGGAAAGTGGGGGCGGCCAACCCCTCCGCTGACCCGCAATGCGGCGCGTTGCCAAGTGTCAACGTGGTAAGCAGCCCGGCGAGCTTTGATGGCTCCAACCGCCAGCGTTGGATCGAAACCGAAGTCAGCTTCACCATCGGCCACGACCTGCCGCCCCGTGCGGAGCCCTACACAAGCGAAGAAATCATCGCAGCGATGGCCACCGCCCACCCCACGATTGAGTTGCTCGATCCGCGCTACGTCGATTCCGACGCGGTGGACCCGTTCAGCGTCTTGGCCGACAGCCAATCCCACTTCGCGCTGATCGTCGGGCCGGGTCGCGCGGATTGGCACGGTATCGATTTCGACGCCGAGGTGGCCGAGCAATATGTGAATGGCGTGCTGCACACCAAGCACATGGGCAATCCCGGCGGCGATATGGTGCGCTTGGTGCAATGGACCGCAAATGTTGGCGCAGTCTGGGCCGGTGGGCTGAAGAAGGGCCAAGTCGTCACCTGCGGCTCATGGACCGGCAAGTCCACCGTGGCGGACAAAACGGCGATCCGAGCGTTTTATCCGTCCCTGGGTGAAGCGTCGGTAAAATATCTCTGAATCCGT
>CAIZGT010000476.1 GCA_903932545.1 uncultured Rhodospirillales bacterium | reverse complement strand
GGCAGGCGGTGGTGATCTCTGAGATGGAGCATCACGCCAATCTGGTGCCGTGGCAGATGCTGCGCGATGCGCATGGCATCGAACTGCGGGTGGCGCCGATCACTGATGCGGGTGAATTGGATATGGCGGCGTATGAGCGCCTGCTGGAAGACCGCAAGGTTGGGCTGGTTTCGATCACCCATATGTCCAACGTGCTCGGCACCTACACGCCCGCTGAACGTATCGTGGCGCTGGCGCATCAATATGGTGCGAAGGCGATGCTGGATGGCTCGCAATCCATTGTGCATCGCAAGATTGATGTGCAGGCGTTGGATGTGGATTTCTTCGCCTTCACCGGTCACAAGCTTTACGGCCCGACCGGCATCGGCGCGCTGTATGCCAAGCGCGAACTGCTGGACGCGATGCCGCCGTTCATGGGCGGTGGGGATATGATCCGCACGGTGACGTTTGCTGAGACCACGTGGAATGACGCGCCATATAAATTCGAGGCTGGCACGCCCGCGATATTGGAAGGCATCGGCCTGAAAGCCGCCATCGACTATGTGAACGCCATCGGCTTTGACGCGATTGCGGCACATGAGCGGGAACTGACCGAGCATGCGCTGGCGCGGCTCTCCGCCATTGAGGGTGTGAAGGTGCTGGGCAGCGCGCAAGATCGCGGTGGTGTGGTGTCGTTCACCCTTGCCGGGGCGCATGCGCATGACGTGGCGACCCTGCTGGATAGAAACGGAATCGCCGTCCGCGCAGGACTTCACTGTGCCGAGCCGCTCATGCGCCGCTTGGGCGTCGATAGCGCCTCACGCGCAAGTTTCGCCGCTTACACCACGATGGGCGAGATTGACGCGCTGGCCGATAGCTTGATCCGCATTCGGGAGTTCTTCGCCTGATGTTCGAAGATCTCCGCAACCTGTACCAAGACGCCATCATGCAGCGCGGCAAAGCGCCGCGGCATGGCACGCGCTTGGCGGTGTTTGACGCGGAAGCGAAGGGCGACAACCCGCTGTGTGGCGATCGGGTGCATGTCTTTGTTCGCCATGTGGGCGATGTGGTCGCCGAACTCGGCTTCGAGGCACGCGGTTGTGCGATCTCTATCGCCTCTGCCGATCTGATGGCGGAAGCTGTCGCTGGCCAATCACACGCCCGTATCGCGGAGATCATCAACGCGGTGAATGAGGCGGTGCGCACCGGCGAATTCACAGACCCCGAACTCGAAGCACTGAAGCCATTGGCGGCGGTGCATGAAGCCAAATCTCGTATCAAATGTGCGACGCTGCCTTGGGGCGCGTTGCAGTCGGCGCTGTTAGCGTCTGGGAGTGCTCCAGCATGAACGACACCAACCAAGTCAGCACCTGGACGCCTGAGGGTGAAAAGGTGGCGCTGCCCAGCGAAGACGATCTGATCGCTGCGTGTTGCACGGTCTATGACCCGGAAATTCCGGTCAATGTTTACGAACTTGGCCTGATCTACTCGATCGAAACCAATCCGGAAGGATTTGTGAAGGTTGAAATGTCGCTCACCGCGCCGGGTTGCCCATCCGCACAGGAATTGCCGGTGCAAATCCGCGAGGCGATCATCGGACTGCCCGGCG
>CAIZGT010000475.1 GCA_903932545.1 uncultured Rhodospirillales bacterium | reverse complement strand
TCAGCACAATCAACGGTCGCTTCTGCCGCTGCACGCCGAGTAGGGACATCAACGCCAGAATGCCGCCCTCGCCATCATTGTCCACCCGCATGACGAACAGCACGTATTTCACCGAGGTGATGATCACCAGCGTCCAGATCAGCAGCGAGAGCAGACCGAGCACGGTTGCGGGAGCGGTGGAGCCCGCTAGATCGAGCACGGTTTTGAGTGTGTAGAGCGGTGAGGTGCCGAGATCTCCGAACACCACGCCCAGCGCGCCGAGGGTGAGAGCGGCGAGCTTGGGGGGAGGTGCCGTCTGGTTCATCGGGCTGATCCGTGCTGGGGGAAGCGCGATGTGCTGCACCATGCTGGCGCGAGTGCGTCAACCGTGTTGGGGTGACATTCGGTGGTGGGATGGCATAGAGAATCGCACCCTATGGCGTGCTGGCTGTCAACAATAACGCGCCGCATGAGGCGTTAATGCCGCGCCACAAATTTCAATCCGCCCGCAACGGCGACAAACACCACTTCCACCACGGCTAAGGCGAGTAACTCACCCGCAGGCGTGTTGGTCATGAAGGCGCGCAGCAGGTGGATGGCTGAGATCATCACCACCGAGATCGCGATTTTGACCTTGATGCCGGAACTGTCGATACGGCCAAGCCAGTCGGGCTTGTCACCTTCGATGTCCAATGGGGAAATCGATGTTTCGTAAGATGACAGGGCCACCATCACCAGCAAATTGGCCACCAGCACCAAATCGAGAATGGAGAGCACCAGCAGCACAATCTCAGTGTCTTTCGCGTCGAGCAATACGGCGAACAGATGCCAAATCTCACGCCCTACCATCACATAAAGTGCGACCACCACGGCGAACAACGCCAAATAAAGCGGCAGCATGGTCCAGCGTGTGGCGAGCAGAAATCGTTCTAGGGAGTGTTGCATGGCGCTATCGGAGCACATCTTATCGCGCGGAGCCAAGGCGCTTTCGCGTCATCACGACTTCGCCCCCTGCGGCGTTCGCCCGTAACTCCTGGGTCGATAACTCAGCGCCTCGGCGACATGCGGGCGGCCGATGGTGTCTATCTCGGCCAGATCGGCAATTGAGCGTGCCACGCGCAAGGTGCGGGTGAAGCCGCGGGCGGAGAGTTGCAGCTTGTCGGCCGCCCGTTCGAGCAATTCGCGCGCCTCGATGGACATCGCCATCGATTGCAATGACGCTTCGGCATTTGACAATCCGCCAGCCCGTGTGCGTTGCCGATTGCGCGCCGCTTGCACGCGGGCGGCGACAATGTGGCTGTTCTCACCGGTGGGGGCGCTGGTGAGTTCAGACGGCGCGATGGGCATCACTTCAACCACCAAATCGATGCGGTCGAGCAGCGGGCCGCTGATTTTGCCCTGGTAATCCTCGCCACAGCGCGGGGCGCGACCGCATTCCTTGGTGGCGTTGCCAAGATGGCCGCAGCGGCATGGATTCATCGCCGCGATCAGTTGGAAGCGCGCGGGGTAGGTGATGTGGGCGGCGGCGCGGGCGACGGTGGTCTGGCCGCTCTCCATCGGCTGGCGCAGGGATTCGAGCGCAGCGCGCGGGAATTCCGGCAATTCGTCGAGAAACAATACGCCGCGATGGGCGAGTGATACCTCGCCGGGTCGCGCGCGATTACCACCACCGGCCAGAGCGGCTTGGCTTGCGGAGTGGTGCGGCTCGCGAAACGGCGGGCGTTGCAGCAATCGCCCACCGTCGAGCATGCCTGCCACCGAATGCACCATAGAAACCTCTAGCGCCTCACGCGGTGATAGATCGGGCAGCAACCCTGGCAGACGTGCGGCGAGCATGGATTTGCCGGCACCGGGCGGGCCGATCAGCAGCAGATTATGCGCCCCGGCGGCGGCTATCTCCAACGCGCGTTTGGCCGATGCCATGCCGCGGACCTGGGCAAGATCGGCATTCACGCCAGCCTGCGCGATGCCGC
>CAIZGT010000474.1 GCA_903932545.1 uncultured Rhodospirillales bacterium | reverse complement strand
GATTTTCCGAATGACCCCTACGCCTTTCGCAGCTGAGTTCCTCACTGCCACCGCTCTCACACCGCGCCACGGCTTCTTCACCCGCAATGGCGGCGTGTCGGAAGGCCCGTTCGCGAGCCTTAATGTGAGCCTGTCGAGCGCGGATGATCGCACCCGCGTGATGCAGAACCGCGCCTTGATCGCGCAGGCCATCGGCGCGGCACCGGCGAATTTGCTTGGTGTGACTCAGGTGCATGGCATTGACGTGATCAACGCCACAGCGCCTTGGCCAGTGGGGCAGGGCGCGCGGGCAGATGCGATGGTGACTTGCGTGCCGGGCTTGGCCCTTGGTGTGATCAGCGCCGATTGCGCGCCGGTGCTGTTTGCTGATGCCGAACGCGGGGTGATCGGGGCCGCGCATGCCGGCTGGCGTGGCGCGGCGGCGGGGGTGATCGAAGCCACGATGGCCGCGATGCAGGCGCTGGGGGCGATGCGGATTGTAGCTGCAGTGGGGCCGTGCATCGCGCAAGAATCCTATGAAGTTGGCAGCGATATGCGCGACGCCGTGCTGGCACACGACGCCACGGCGAGCGCGTTCTTCCTCAATGGCACGCGCGACGGCCATTTTCAGTTCGACCTTGCCGGATACTGCGCTGAGCGTCTGCATCGTGCGGGCGCTGCGGTGGTGCAGGTGTTGGGGCGCGACACCTGCGCCGATACCGAACATTTCTTCAGCCATCGCCGCCGCACGCTGGCGGGCGGTGGGCCGATTGGGCATCAGATGTCGGCGATCACGTTATGAGACATTTGCTGCGCATTCTGGCGCTTCTGCTACTTGCATGTCTCAGCGCATGCGGCGATCTGCCGCAGCCTTTCGCGGGCAATCCTGGGGCGAATGCCACGCGGCTGGTGCAGCCGCCGCCCGCGCAATTGTTTGTCGATGAGCCATCCGCCGATGTGCTGCCACCACGCGCGGCGGGGCTGTATGTTACGGCGATGGCCGATGCGTTGGCGGCAAAGGATGTGCCGGCCATCAGCCAAAATGCGCGCAAGGGCGACTGGCGCATGGCGTTGAAAACCGAACGACAGGGCAATGTCATCGTGCCATTGTTCACCATCTTCGACGCCTCTGGCGCGCAGGCTGGCGTCAGCCAGGGCCAATCAGTGCCGCTTGCGGCCTGGAATCAGGCGAGTGTGGAGACGTTGCGTGCCATGGCGGTGGCATCTTCAGGCGGTGTGGCTGACTTGCTCACCCGCATCGAGGCGGCGCGTCGTGCGGCGGATCCGAATTCGCTGCTCAATCGCGGGGTGAAGATGTTCGTGGCACCTGTCACCGGCGCGCCCGGTGATGGCAACGCGCAACTCACGCGCCAAATGAAAGCCGCACTCACCGCGCAGTCATTGGTGGTGGATGACCGCAAAGGCGACGTTACCGTGAGCGGGCAGGTGACCATGGTGCCGATTGCAGGCAAGCAGGAGCGGGTGGAAATTCAGTGGATTGTCACCGATGCGGGCGGCGAGCGCGCGCGGATTGTGCAACTCAATGAAGTCAAAGCCGGCTTGCTCAATCGCAACTGGGGTGACGTGGCAGTTGTGGTGGCCGAAGAGGCGGCATCGGGCATAAAGGACGTTGTTGCAAGGCTGATCGGAGCGCGCCCCAAGTGACAGGCGGTTGAGGCATTGCTATGACAGTTTTGCAAAACCTTTCGGGGGCGATCTCCCCTCCCACCGCTCAGCCCCGGATGCGCCATCCATGAAAATCGTCGCCTGCAACAGCAATCGTCCGCTGGCCGAAGCCGTTGCCGCTTCGCTCAACCTGCCCCTGACCCGCGCCTCCGTGCGTCGGTTCGCTGATATGGAGGTTTTTGTGGAAATCCACGAAAATATCCGTGGTGAAGACGTGTTCGTGATTCAGAGCACGTCGTATCCGGCGAACGACAATCTGATGGAGTTGCTGATCACGCTGGATGCGCTGCGCCGCTCCTCCGCGCGTCGTGTGACGGCGGTGATCCCGTATTTCGGTTATGCGCGTCAGGATCGCAAATCCGGCCCGCGCACGCCGATTTCTGCCAAGTTGGTGGCCAATCTGATCACCGAAGCCGGGGCTAACCGCGTATTGACGATGGATTTGCACGCGGGCCAGATCCAGGGCTTCTTCGACATTCCGGTGGACAATCTCTACGCCGCCCCACTGTTTGTGCGTGACATTCAGGATCGCTATGCCGGGCGCGACATTATGATTGTCTCGCCCGACGTGGGCGGTGTGGTGCGTGCTCGCGTGATCGCCACGCGGCTGAACTGCGATCTCGCCATCATCGACAAGCGCCGTGAGCGCGCTGGTGTGTCGGAAGTGATGAATGTGATCGGTGATGTGGCCGGCAGGCATTGTATTCTGGTGGATGACTTGGTCGATTCGGGCGGCACGCTGTGCAATGCCGCCGCCGCCCTGATGGCGCGTGGCGCTGCGGGTGTGAGTGTCTACATCACCCACGGCGTGCTTTCCGGCGGTGCGGTGGCGCGTATTGCCTCCAGCCCGATCGAGATGATGACCATCACCGACTCGATCCTGGCCACCGAAGCCGTGCGCTTGGCGTCCAATATCCGCCAACTCTCGATTGCCGAGCTGATGGCAGAAGCAATGCGCCGGATCAGCGATGAAAGCTCGGTGAGCTCGCTGTTCGACTGATCTGGAACGCCTCAAGCAACAATCATCGGGGGATGCAATGAAGCTGTTCTACTCGCCGGGCGCATGTTCACTTGGTATTCATGTGTTGCTTGAGGAAATCGGAGCGCCCTTCGAGGCGGTTCGCACGGCTGTTCGTGATGGGGAACACAAAACCGCCGCCTATCTGGCGATGAACCCCAAGGCGAAGGTGCCAACCTTGATGCGCGACAATGGTCGTGTGCTGACGGAATTGCCAGCCATCGCCTATTATCTCGCGGCGCTGCATCCCGAAGCGGGCGTGTTGCCAGCCGATCCGGACGCGGCGGCGGATGCGATGGAGATTGTGGAATACATCGTCGCCACCGTGCATATGCAGGGGTTCACTCGTTGGGCGCGGCCGGGGAATTTCGTGTTCGACGAGGCCGATTATCCCAAGGCGCAGGCGCGCGGTCTGGAGATTTTCGCCACTGGCCTCGAATGGCTCGACGCCAAGCTGGTCGGACGTGAATTCGCAGCCGGGGGCATATTCTCTGTGGCCGACGCAGCTTTGGTGTTCATCGAGCTATGGGCCGGACGCGCCAATATGGCGCTGCCCGCCAATCTGGCCGCGCATTTCGCACGGATGAAGGCACGCCCGGCTGTCCAGCGCGCCTTTGCCGCTGAGGGCTTGAGCCTGTGACATTGGCCCTGACCGAGACGGCGTTCTGGTTTTTGCGGCATGGTGAGACCGACTGGAACGCCAAAGACCTCAGCCAAGGCAATATCGACATTCCGCTCAATGCGCGCGGTATTTCGCAGGCGCAAGAGGCGGCGGGCAAGCTCGCGGGACGCGGGATTGTCAGCATCGTTGCCTCCCCACTGTCGCGCGCGCATGACACGGCCAATATCGTCGCCGCCGCCTTGGGGCTGACGGTGAGCCTGGATGAAGGGCTGCGCGAAGTCTCGTTCGGTGTGCAAGAAGGCCAGCCGATGGGAGACTGGTTCTCTGATTGGGTGGATGGCCACTTCACGCCGCAAGATGGCGAACCGTTCGCCGATCTGCGCGAGCGAGGCGTGGCGGCGGCCAATCGCGCGCTGGCGTTGCCGGGGCCGGTTTTGGTGGTGGCACATGGCGCGTTGTTTCGCGGTTTGCGCGGGGCGATGGGCTTGGATCCACAATTTCGCACGCCAAATGCCCAGCCTGTGTTCTGCACGCCCGGCCATCCAAGTTGGACTTTGGCACCGCTTTAGAACAGGATATTGGGGTGATCACTGTCCGCCGTGTTCTCCCTGGTCTGCTGCCATGCCTTGCGGTGACGCTGGCCGCTGAGGCGGTGCAGCGGGCGGAGGTGTTGGTGTTTGGGCAAGCCTGGCTTGAATCGCTGGTGCTGGCGATTTTGCTTGGAACAGCGGTTCGAACCGTTTGGACGCCCGCGGCGCGTTGGCTGCCCGGCATTAAATTTTCCGCGAAAATGCTACTAGAGATTGCAATCGTGCTGCTCGGCGCCTCACTCAGTGCGCAGGCGATTGCCGCAGCTGGGCCGGGTTTGCTGGTCGGGATTGCGGCGATTGTCTCGCTCGCAATCGGCTTTGGCATCATCATCGGGCGTCTGCTTGGTTTGAAGCGCGATATGGCGATATTGGTGGCTTGCGGCAATGCGATTTGCGGTAATTCGGCCATTGCGGCGGTGGCCCCAGTGATCGGCGCGAGTGGAGCCGATGTTGCCGCCTCCATCGCCTTCACTGCGGTGCTCGGCGTGGCGGTTGTGTTGGGCCTGCCACTGCTCGCAATCGCCTTGCATCTCAGCGCCGCGCAAGCTGGCGTGTTCGCTGGGCTTACAGTCTATGCCGTGCCGCAAGTGCTGGCCGCGACTGCGCCGCTGGGTGCCGTGGCGGTGCAGATTGGCACGTTGGTGAAGCTGGTTCGGGTGTTGATGCTGGGGCCGGTGGTGCTGGTGTTGTCGTTTGTCGCCCCGCCGATGAGAGCGCCGCGCAAGCTCAATATCGCCACATTGGTGCCGTGGTTCATCATCGGCTTTCTGCTGTTGGCGACGATTCGGTCCACCATCGGCATACCTGCCGCAATCTTGCCGCCGCTGGCGCTGGTCACCGGCAAGCTCACCATCATCTCGATGGCGGCGCTGGGCCTGACCACTGATCTGCGCACGGTGGCGCAGGCCGGGGCACGGGTGACGGTGGCGGTTATTGTGGCGTTGCTGCTGTTGGGCGGGTTGAGTTTGCTGCTGATTAGGATGATCGGCGTCGTTTAACGGTTAGTGGTTGCCCAACATCAATTTTGCTGCCCGCTCAGCAATCATCAGTGTGGGCGATGCTGTGTTGCCCGAGGTGAGCGTGGGCATGATTGAGGCGTCAGCGATGCGAAGGCCAGTGAGGCCGAGGTAACGCAGTTCGGAATCGCATACCGCGCTCGGATCATCCGCGCGCCCCATGCGGCAGGTGCCGACCGGGTGGAAAATCGTGGTGCCGCTGTCGCCTGCCGCGCGCGCCAGTTCCTCGTCGGTTTGATATTGCACGCCGGGGCGGAATTCTTCTGGTGCATAAGGGGCGAGGGCTGGCTGGCCCACCACGCGCCGCGCGAGGCGCAATGCGGCGGCGGCGCGCTTGCGGTCGTTTTCGTGGCTGAGATAATTCGGCGCGATGATCGGGGCGGCGGTTGGGTCCGCAGAGCGGATTTTAACCTCGCCGCGTGACTCGGGCCGCAGATCGCACACCGAGGCGGTGAAGGCGTCGAAATTGTGCAGCTTGTCGCCGAATTTATCGAGGCTGAGCGGTTGGACGTGGAACTCGATATCCGGTCGCGTCACCTCGGGCGAGGAGCAGGCGAAGATGCCGAGCTGGCTGGGGGCCATTGTCAGCGGGCCAGAGCGTTTGAGCGCGTATTCGAGCGCCATTTTGGCCTGACCGACCAGCGAGTTGGCCTGTCGGTTCAGTGTGGGAATGTTTTTCACCTTGTAGGCCGCGCGGATTTGCAGATGGTCCTGCAAATTCGTCCCCACTGCCGGATTGTCTTGCACGACCTCGATGCCGAGTTGTTTGAGCCAAGCCGCCGGGCCGATACCGGAGCGATGCAGGATGGCGGGTGAGCCGATGGCGCCAGCGGTCAGCACCACCTCTGAGCGTGCGCTGGCGTGCTGGCGCTTTCCAGCCAGCATGAAATGCACGCCGGTGATGCGGCCCTCGGCGATGCTAAGCTTGTCGATCAATGCGCCGGTGACGACGCGCAGATTTGGGCGGTTTTCAATCGGGTTGAGGAAGGCCTTTGTGGTGTTCCAACGCACGCCGTTCTTCTGATTGACTTCGAAGAACCCCACGCCGGCATTGGTGCCGCGATTGAAATCATCGGTGGGGGTGATGCCCGCCTGTTGTGCGGCGTCGATCACGCGCTCCAGAATTTCCCAGCGCAGGCGCTGCTTCTCCACGCGCCACGCGCCCTTGTCGCCGTGCAAGGGTGTACTGCCGTTCCAGTGATTTTCAGTGTCGCGGAATTGCGGGAGTACAT
>CAIZGT010000473.1 GCA_903932545.1 uncultured Rhodospirillales bacterium | reverse complement strand
CGGATTTTCCGCGACTGGCGTTCGAGGCGGCGGGGTATTCCTGCGCGGTGGTGGGGCAGAAATCCTATAACGGTGTGGCGGTTCTCGCGAAGGTGCCGTTCGAGGTGGTGCATACCGCCCTGCCCGGCTTGGGTGGCGATGTGGCGGAGCAGGCGCGGTATATCGAGATCCGCGCGGATGGGCTGACGCTGATTGGGATTTATCTGCCGAATGGGAATTCCGGCGGGGATGCGGGCTATGCGGGCAAACTCGCGTTCATGGCGGCGTTGAAGGCGCGGGCTGCGGCGTTGCTGGCGGAAGATGCCGATTTTGTGATTCTGGGCGATTATAATGTTGCACCGACGGACGCGGATTACGCAAAGGGTGCGCTGTCAGCGGGCGATGCGTTGATCCGGCCGCAGACACGGACGGCGTATCGGGAGTTGGTGTATCTCGGGCTGACCGACGCAATTGAGGCGCTGCACCCGGGACAAGTGCTCTACACGTTTTGGGATTACCAATCGGCGTGTTTCCAGCGCGATTGCGGGTTGCGGATTGACCACGCGCTGCTCTCGCCGAAATTGGCGGAGCGGTTGGTGGCGGCGATGCCGGATCGGCGGGAGCGGGGTGAAGAGCAACCTTCGGATCATGTGCCGGTGTTGGTGGAGATCAGCTGAACGCGGTGGTGGTGCCCCAAGCGGGAACCCGCCCTGCGATGCGTTAATGACGATTTTTTGACGCTCGTTTACATTGAAAACCACCGTGCAGATGTGGCGTATAATGGCCAATGCACGCATCCTCATCACATTCAGCCATCGACACCGCAGCCGTCACGCTGCGGGCGATTTGGGCTGCGATGTTATTGCGGTTCGGGACATTTGGCGTGGAGCCGACGCGTCAGAGTGTGACGGCGAATTGGTGCAGTGCGATTTTCCGCACGTTCGATGCGCTGCTTGGGCGGTATCGGGCGGGGACGCTGCGGCGGTTGATCACGCCGCGCGGGGTGGCACCAGGGCGGAGCGTGGTGAACAAACCCCTCATTCGCATGCCGCGCAAATGGGCGTGGCTGGTGCTGACAGGCAAGCATCATGTGGCCGGATACGGATTGCAGGTTCAGGCGGTGCTGAGCACGCCCGAGCTGGCAGAACTGCTCGAAGTGTCGCCGCAGGCACGACGGATTTTGCGTCCGTTGCTGCGTGCGTTGGCGGTGGAATTGCCTTGGACGGTGGATAAACCAGAGGCAGAACGTGGCACGACGCGCAGGCGCACGCGAAAGCCGCGCCCGAAGCCGGAACCGTTCCGAATTCCGTTGCCGCGCGGGGTGCTGAGCGCCGCGCGTAGGCAGGGTTTTGGGAAAATGGTTTGACGACTGGCGTAGAGGCTCGATCTAAACGTTCCGGCTTGTTATCAAATATGTGCCGCAATGGGCGGTGGGTGCCCGCATTGCGCAGGGCAATGCGGGCGACATCCCTATTCCCAGTGCGCCGGAGCCCAGACCCAATCCCCGCCCTTGCGCTCCCATTTGCCATGCACAAAGTGGCGATAGGCGGCGCGGGATTCGATCCAATGCCCGCGTCGCCATTCATATTCATGGCCGGCCCAATGCCAATGCCCCGGCTCCCAGGTGTAGCCCTGGCGCGGGGGCGGCAGGTCTTCCGGTTTGAGGTCCGGCACCGGCCCATGTGGCGGGCGGGGTTCGGGTTGGGCGAAAGCTGTGGTGGTGAAAAGGCTTCCTGCCAGGATTGCGCCAAGCAGCGTGCGACGATGTGTCATGTCTCGCTCCCTCGTGTGTCACGAGAAGGCCAGATTGATCGCACTCGATATGAAAAAGAATATCCGGAATGATTATATTTCGGACATGTGGTGAAAGGTTTCTACCCGCCAAACACGATGGTTTTACGCCCGTTGAGGAACACGCGGTCTTCCAAATGATGCGCAATCGCCCGCGCCAGCACGCGGCGCTCGATATCGCGGCCTTTGCGGACCAGTTCGTCGGGCGTGTCGCGGTGGGAAATGCGTTCGACGTCTTGCTCGATAATCGGGCCTTCGTCGAGGTCAGAGGTGACGTAATGCGCGGTGGCGCCAATCAGCTTCACGCCGCGGGCATAGGCTTGGTGATAGGGTTTGGCGCCTTTGAAGCTGGGCAGAAACGAGTGGTGAATGTTGATCGCACGGCCTTGCAGCTTCGCCACCAAGCCATCGGACAACACCTGCATGTAGCGCGCGAGCACCACCAATTCGGTGTTGGTGGATTTCACCAAGGCAGCAATCTGGGTTTCCTGCTCCAGTTTGTTGTCTTTGGACACCGGGAGATGGTGGAACGGGATGCCGTCAAAATCGAGATGGGCGTAGGTTTCCAGCGGGTGGTTGGAGACGATGGCGGTGATGTCCATCGCGAATTCGCCGATGCGCCAGCGATAGAGGATATCGGCGAGGCAATGGTCAAATTTGGACACCAACAGCATCACGCGGCGCTTTTCTGCACGGTGGCGGATTTGCCAGTCCATGCCGAATTTCTCGCCGATCGGGGCGAAACCGGCGCGCAGGGTTTGGATGTCCACACTGTCCCCGTTTTCCCTTGGCACCACGTTGAACACCACGCGCATGAAGAAACGGTTGGTTTCAGTTGCGTCATATTGTGCTGCATCGAGAATGTTGCAGCCGGCCTCGAACAGATGGGTTGATACGGCGGCGACAATCCCCGGACGATTTGGGCAGGAGATTTTCAAAACGATGGCGTTGCTCATAAATCAGGCGATCCTGGCGAGTGCGGCATCAAGGCGGGCGAGTTCGGCGTGGGCGGTGGCGAGGCGTTCGCGGTTTTCCTCCACCACTTCCGGCTTGGCGCGGGCGACGAAATCAGCATTGCCCAATTTCTTGGCCGTCACGTCCGCGTCTTTCTCCACCTGGGCACGCTGCTTGGAAAGTCGAGCGTGCTCGGCGGCGAAATCGATCAGGCCGCCGAGTGGGATGACGATGGTGGCTTCGTCGAGGACAAGTTGCGCGGCGGCTTTGGGCATCTCGCCGACAAGCGGGCCAAACTCAGAGGCGCGCGCCATGCGGCTGATCGCCTCGATCCAGCGTTGGCCGCGGGCGAGGGATTCGGGGTTGGCGTCACGCAGGAGGACCGGGGCTTTGACGCTGGGGGCGACGTTCATTTCCGAGCGCACGCCGCGCACATCGCCGATGAGTTTGACCAGCCAATCGATCTCAGCGCGCGCTGCAGCCGCACCCGGCACTTCGAACGCCACCGGCCAGGGTGTCGTGATCAGCGAGCATTTCTCGCCAAAACCGAATTCTGCCAAGAGGTCTTCGGTCACATACGGCACGGCGGGGTGCATGATGCGCAGAATGAGGCCGAGCACGTGGGCTGCGGTGCGTTTGACTTCGAGCGTGTCTGGCCCCTCGGCGGCCAGTGCGGGCTTGGCGAGTTCGAGGAACCAGTCACAGAAGACATTCCACACGAAGCGATACAGGGTCGCGCCATACTCATCGAAGCGATACGCATCCAGCGCCGTTGTGGCCTCGCCAATTGCGTCCGACGCCTGCGCCAAAATCCAGCGGGTGAGAGGCAGTGTTGCTTGCTCGGGCGTGAAGGTTGGGTCTGGCGTGATGTTGTTCATCTCGCAGAACCGCGCGGCATTCCAGAGTTTGGTGATGAAGCTGCGATTGGTCTCGACAATCGCAGACCCCAGTTTCACATCGCGCCCCGGTCCGGTGAGGCGGGTGATGGCCATGCGCAGCGCGTCGGTGCCGAACTGGTCGATCATCGCCAGCGGGTCAATGACGTTGCCCTTGGATTTGCTCATCTTCTGGCCCTTCTCGTCGCGGACCAGCCCGTGGATATAAACCGTCTTGAACGGCACATCGCCCATGAAGTGCAACCCCATCATCATCATCCGGGCAACCCAGAAGAAGATGATGTCAAACCCGGTGACGAGCACATCACCGGGGTAATATTTCGCCAATTCCGGCGTTTGTTCGGGCCAGCCAAGGGTGGAGAACGGCCACAGAGCTGAACTGAACCAAGTGTCGAGCACGTCCTCATCGCGGGTGATCGGCGTATCATCGCCGTAATGCGCGCGGGCTTCGGCGATGGCGGCTTCTTCGGTTTGTTCGACGAAGACGTGGCCATCGGGGCCATACCACGCCGGGATGCGGTGGCCCCACCAAAGTTGGCGGGAGATGCACCACGGCTGAATATCGCGCATCCAGGCGAAGAACGTGTTCTCCCATTGTTGCGGCACGAATTTCGTCCGCCCGCTCTCCACAGCCGCAATGGCCGGTTTGGCGAGTTCGGCGGCGTTGCAATACCATTGCACCGTCAGCAGCGGCTCGATCGGCACGCCGGAGCGGTCACCATGCGGCACTTGGTTGGTGTGCTTGACGGTATCGACCAGCAATTCCAGGCGTTCCATCTCAGCGATGATCCGCTTGCGCGCCTCGAAGCGGTCGAGCCCCTCCAGCGCGCGGGTGAATGCGGGATCGGCAAGCCCGGGCACCGCATGCAGCTCAATCTCGGCCAGCGTGATCCGGGCTTCGCGGTCAAGGATGGACGGCATGGCGAGGCTGTGGCGGCGGCCGACTTCAAAGTCGTTGAAATCATGCGCGGGGGTGATCTTCACCGCGCCGGTGCCTTTCTCGGGGTCGGAATATTCATCGGCCACGATTTTGATGCGCCGACCAGTCAGGGGGAGTATAACCTCCTGCCCGACAATATCGCTGAAACGCTCATCCGCGGGGTTCACCGCAACCGCCGTATCACCCAGCATCGTCTCCGGGCGGGTGGTGGCCACCACAATCGAGCGCCCCGAGCCATCGGCGAGCGGGTAGCGCAGATGCCAGATGAAGCCGTTGAGCTCGCGGGTTTCCACTTCAAGATCGGAGATGGCAGATTGGAATTTTGGATCCCAGTTCACCAAGCGGCGATCGCGATAGATCAGCCCTTGCTTGTAGAGCGTGACGAAAACTTCGCGGACGGCGACAGACAGACCTTCATCCATCGTGAAGCGTTCACGCGGCCAATCGAGCGAGGCACCCAGCCTGCGGAGTTGGTCGGTGATGGCACCGCCGGATTGCGCCTTCCAATCCCAAACGCGTTTGAGGAATTCATCACGGCCAACCTCCTGGCGCGTGGTTTTCTCGGTGGCGAGCAGGCGCTCCACCACCATTTGCGTGGCGATGCCCGCGTGGTCGGTGCCGGGCTGCCACAGCGCGTCACGCCCTTGCATGCGGCGATAGCGGATCAGGCTGTCTTGGATCGTCATCGTCAGCGCGTGGCCAACATGCAGCGTGCCGGTGACGTTCGGCGGCGGGATCATGATGGTGAATGGTGCGGCATTGCCCGCTGGATTGGCACTGAACGCGCCGCTGTTCTCCCACCCCGCATAGATT
>CAIZGT010000472.1 GCA_903932545.1 uncultured Rhodospirillales bacterium | reverse complement strand
CGCGGGAAATATGCGCCGATGACCCCATAAGCCCCAGTCAGATCAAGTCTTGCCGCCTGTCCCGTGTGCGCGGGTGGCTATCGAGATGGAATATCAGAATGCTGTCTAATTTTGCTCGTAACGTCGTCTTTGGCGTGCTCACCATTGCTGCATCGATAACAGCTGCCCCAGCTTTTGCCGCCGCCAGCGACTATAAGTTCGAAGTTGTCTCCACCCAACCTGCCGGTCCGGCGAAGACCGAGATTGCAGTCCGCCTTGTGCACCTACCGGATGGTAAACCCGTCAGCGGCGCGGTTGTCTTTCAGACCCGCGGCGATATGGGGCCAGAAGGGATGGCGGAGATGACGACCACCGTTACGCCGACAGCCGCACAGCCGGACGGCCTGATGCGTTATCAGGTCGGCACCAGCATGGCGGGAAGTTGGGCGCTCACGTTGTCAGCTAAAGTGCCGGGTGAGAGCCAGACCGTCAAAGGCAGCGTGACCTTCAAAGCCGCGCAGTGAGATGCAAATCGCCATCACGGGGGTCAGCCCCCGAGGCCGTGCCGGACGCAAGTCCGGCATCGCCACAGTTGCTGTGCTTATGTCCCTGCTCGGCAGCACTGCGCAGGCTCAAAAGGCGGTGGATCTTCCCCTCGGCAGCAATCTGCAAGGGCTACTCGCTGCCGGTCACGCGCTAAGCCCCAGCTTGCGGGCGGCGTCGCTAGAGAGCGAGGCAGCTGTCGCACGGGCGTCTGGGGCCGGGGCGCTGGATGATCCAACGCTCTCGGACAGCTACCAGTATTACCAAAGCCCCGGCGTGTTCAGCGCACACACTGTTATGCTGAGCCAAGCCTTCCCGCTTTGGGGCAAGCGTGATCTCCGACGCGAAGCGGCTCAGGCGGACGTTGATGCAGCGCGTGGGCGCGAGCAGGCGGCGAGCGATGAGTTGGCCGAGAAGATCAAAACGGGTTTTGCGCAATACGTGGTTCTGACACGTTCAATCACCGTTAATCATCAGATGCAGGAACTTACGCGCCGTCTGCGTCGGGCGGCTGAGGCGCGCTATGCCGATGGCGGTGGTGCGCAGTCGGATGCGATCCGGGCGCAGGGCGAGGAGACCGCAAACCGGCTGGAACTGATCCGTCTGGAGGCAGACCGCCGCACGGTGAGAATTCGACTCAACACTTTGACTGCGCGCAATGGTGATGCCTCCCTTGCTGAGCCGGAGGTGACGAGAGCGACAGCTTCTCCCATCCCGCCGCTGAACGCTTTGCTGGATATCGCGCGCTCAGCCAGCCCGGCGCTGTCCGCGCAGTCTGCCGAGATTGCCGCCGCCCGCAAGCGTGGTGAACTCGCTGATCGGGCTTGGTATCCCGACATCACATTCGGGGCTGGTCCGGTTATTCAGACCAACAACCACCCAGTTGGCGTGGCCGTTACCGTCGGCCTGAACATTCCAGTGCCGTGGGGACGTGCAGCGTCCGGCCAGCAAGAGGCTACGGCCAATCTAAGCGGTGCGCGAGAGCGCTACGAGGTTGCGTTGCGTGATGTCGAAGCCGATCTTGGCGAGGCGTCATCGCGCGTGCAGGCGGCACAGCAAACCGAGGGCTTGCTCCGCCACGAAGCCATGCCCCAAGCCCGTGCGGCGGTCGAGGCGGCACTTGCTGCCTACGGCCAAGGGCGCGGCGCGCTTGCGGATGCCATTGAAGCCGAGCGGCAGATTCGCGCCACTGAACTTGCCTTGCTGCAAGCAGAACTCGACGAAAAGACCTCGCGTGCCGCCATTGAGCGGCTGATTGGTCGTGACCTATGATCAAGCTCCATCTGGCGCTCGCATTTCTTGCCGTCGCCGCGTTCTCGGCCCAGGCGGCAGAACCCAAGCAACCGCTCTACTATCAAGACCCTTCCGGCCAGTCCGATTTTTCGTCTACTCCGAAAAAAGACTCGCAAGGGCGGGATTACGTCCCTGTCTACGAAGACCCTGACGCCACCCCGGCTCCTGCGCCTAAGGCTGATCGCGGCAAGCCACTGTACTACCGCAACCCCATGGGCCTGTCCGACACCTCGCCAGTGCCGAAGAAGGACAGCATGGGCATGGATTATGTAGCGGTCTATGCCGACGACCTCGCGGGTGCGCCCGGCAGTGTCGCGATCAGCCCGGAGCGGGTGCAGATGCTCGGCGTCCGCACGGAGGTCGCACAAACGAGGGCGATGACCAGAACCATTCGTGCCGTCGCCACAGTAGCGGTTGATGAACGGCGCTTGGCGGTTGTCGCTCCACGTTTTGAGGGTTGGATTGAGACACTCAACGTCAGCGCCACCGGTGATGCGGTGGAGCGTGGCCAAACCCTGTTCAGCTACTACAGCCCCGACTTGGCCCTGGCCGAGCGCGAATACGTGCTGGCTTCCGGCGATCTGGCGCAAGGCGCGTTGTCGCGATTGGAGAACCTCAACGTCCCGCCCGACGAGATCGCCCGCTTGCGCAAAACCGGCAAGCCGGGCCGCGTAGCGAGTTTCAGCGCGCCGATCAGTGGTGTGGTGATGGAGAAAATCGCCATCCAGGGCATGCGTTTTGCCGCTGGTGACACGCTGTATCGGATTGCCGATCTCTCCCATGTCTGGGTGCTGGCCGACGTCTTCGAACAGGACATCGCCGACATCCATCCCGGCCAAACCGCGCGGATCTCTGTTGCAGCCTACCCAGATGCGAATATCTCCGGCCAAGTGACCTTCATCTACCCCACGCTGAACCCCACTACTCGCACCGCCAAGCTGCGTATTGAAGTTGATAATGCGGCCGTGCTGCTCAAGCCCGACATGTATGCCACAGTTGAGATCGCCGCCCCGCTGAACGCCGACAAGTTGCTGGCGGTGCCAGATTCGGCAGTGCTCGATTCCGGAACGCGGCAGGTGGTGCTGGTCGAAGTCAAGCCAGGGCATTTCGAACCGCATGCCGTGAAATTGGGACACCGTGCCGATGGCTATGCCGAAATTCGCAGTGGCATCGCAGCCGGGGACAAGGTGGTGGTGGGTGCCAACTTCCTGATCGACGCTGAGAGCAATCTTCGTAGCGCCTTGCAAGGCTTTACTGCTCCGGTGGAGGCCAAGCCATGATTGCGCGGCTTATCCGCTGGTCCACCGGAAACATCTTCCTGGTATTGCTCGCCACGCTGTTTTTGATCGGTGCCGGAGTTTGGGCGGTGCGCAACACGCCGCTCGACGCCATCCCAGATCTCTCCGACACCCAGGTGATCGTCTATACCGATTACCCCGGTCAGGCGCCGCAAGTGGTCGAAGATCAGGTGACGTATCCGCTCACAACCGCTTTGCTGACGGTGCCGCATTCCAAGACAGTGCGCGGCTTTTCGTTCTTTGGCGTCTCGTTTGTCTATGTGGTGTTCGAGGACGGCACCGATCTATATTGGGCGCGCTCGCGAGTGCTGGAATATCTGTCCACCACCGCGAAACGCCTGCCTGCCGGGGTGACGCCAACACTGGGTCCGGATGCCACCGGCGTGGGCTGGGTTTATCAATACGTGATCACCGGGGCACAACGCACGCTGGCGGAGTTACGCAGCATTCAGGATTGGTTCGTCCGCTACCAACTCGCGCGCGCCGATGGAGTGGCCGAAGTCGCCAGTCTGGGCGGGTTTGTGCAGCAATATCAGGTGGTGGTCGATCCGCAGCGCCTGCAGGCTTACGGCATCCAACTCGCCACGCTGACGAGTGCGATCCGGGACAGCAACGCCGATGTTGGCGGGCGTTCCATCGAAATGTCAGAGACCGAATACCTCGTGCGCGGACGCGGCTATCTGCGCGGCGCTGACGATCTCGGCCAGATCGTGCTCGCCTCGCTAGCCGGGACGCCGGTGCGACTGCGCGATGTTGCCCGCGTTG
>CAIZGT010000471.1 GCA_903932545.1 uncultured Rhodospirillales bacterium | reverse complement strand
TGGATCATCGCTGCCGCACACACTCCCATCCACGCTCCTGGTGGCCGAGGATGCATTCGGCTTCGCGGATGAGGATGTGCAGCTTGCCCTCGCCCCTGCCGTCGCACGACTGGCGGCATTGATTGGGCAATGGCGAGAGGTGACGTTTGCGCCGCAAGGCCTTTCAAGCTGGCAGCGTGCACAACGGGTTCTACAAAGCAGCGAGGCGTGGAAGACATTCGAGCCCTGGCTGGACAGCCACAACCCACGTCTGGCCTTCAGCGTGGCGCGGGGCTTGATGCAGGCTGCGATGATGACCGATGCCGAGCGGCATGCCGCGAGTATGATGCGGCTCAAAGCCCGCGCCCAGCTTAGCATGCTGCTCCCCCCCGGGACCATCCTCTGCCTGCCGACAACACCTTTTCCTGCACCCTGCAAAGGGCTCAAGCTGCACCAACTTAATCCCTTGCGCGACCGCATCAGCTGCCTGACCAGCCATGGCGGCCTCACCGGCGTGCCGCAGGTCAATCTGCCGGGTGCATCGGTTGATGGCGCGCTAATCGGGCTGTCGATCATTGGCGCGCGCGGCACCGATCTTGATTTGTTGCGTGTCGCGGTGGCGTTCGAGAAGGGAGATGCGTGATGAGTTTCGAGAATGAAAAAGGTAACTTCGCACTCGGCGATTTTGCTGCAGAAAACGGCGGCGTTATCCGCAACGCCCAACTCGCTTGGCAACGTTTCGGCACGCTCAATGCGGCACGCGACAACCTCATCCTCTACCCCAGCAGCTACTCCGCCTCGCTCGCGGACATGTCGTGGCTGGTGCGGCCCGACGGCATTCTTGATCCCACACGCTGGTGCATCATTGCAGTGGGCATGTTCTCGAACGGGGAATCGTCAGGCGCGGCAGAGACGCCGGATTTCCCGGCGCTCGTAACCATCGCCGACAATGTGCGGGCACAACGCCGTCTTGTCACCGAGATGTGCGGTGTGAGCAAACTTCCCGCCGTCTATGGATTTTCGATGGGCGCGATGCAGGCCTATCACTGGGCGGCGCTGTTTCCAGACATGGTTGAACGAGCCATCGTCGTCTGTGGCAGTGCGCGCACTGCTGATCATAACAAAGTCTTTCTCTCCAGCCTGTTGCGTACGCTCGAAGCCGCCCCAGAGCACATCGGCAATGGCCGCTTTTCGAGCGAGCCGTTGCTGGCGCTTAAGGCGTTCGGCCACATCTATGCGGGGTGGGGTCTGAGCCAGGACTTCTACCGTGCCGAGCTCTACAAAACCGTCCTGGGTGCGCCGGATCTTGAAACCTTTATTCGCACCAACTGGGCCGATCGTTTCTGTCTGCGCCGTGCAGCAAACCTTTATGCTCAGGCACTCGCGTGGTATCACGGCGACATGAGTGCCAACTCTCTTTACGAAGGTGATGTCGCACGGGCGCTGCGCTCCATCCGCGCAAAAATTTTGCTGATGCCGAGTGAAACTGATTTGTATTTCCGTGTGGCGGACAATGCGGCGGAGTTACCCCATCTCAAGGACGGGACACTGCGGCCAATACCCAGCATTTGGGGACATCGTGCAGGCAACCCGAGCTCCAATCAGGCAGACGTGACGTTCCTCAAAGCTTCGGTGGCAACATTTTTGGGTTAATCCGCGCGGCGAGCGTAGCCTCAGTATCGGCTGCTTTGTGCCGGGCTAAGGGCTGCTGCAACGGTGCAATGAGATTGCGCCCGTTCGTGTGGGACGTTGGCGGTCTAGCGCATGACACGGCATAAGTTCTTCCAGCTATAACGGGTGGCAACAACCACCCGATTAGGAGGTTCTGCCAATGATCAAGCACGTCTTAGCATTAATGGGGCTGATGATTGTCACATGCCATGTATCGGTGGTTGCTGCTGAAGCGCTGCCGAAGCGCGATGAGTTCTTCTGGCTTGGTGAAATCAACAAAGCCAGTATCGTTATTAACAGTCAGGAGGGGTTGCTTGATCCCGCACTCGCCCCAAAGATCGCTTCGGGGCTTGAGATTGTGCTGGAGAACGGCGCCAAGCCGGGCGGCAAACGCCCCGCGAGCGTCATCTCATTCGAGCCGTTGCTGATTCAGGCTGCCGGTGTCGAGGCGACACTGATCCACGCTGGACGCTCCAGCCAAGACATGCACGCCACGTTTCGCGCCGCCATCTTGCGCGAGCAGGTCCTGGCGTTGGCTGACCAGCTTGAGCGCACCAGTGCGGCGATGCTGCATTTGGCTGAGGTCAACCGTGATACGATCGTGCCGAACTACACCAATGGCGTTGCGGCACAGCCCAACAGCTACGGACATTATTTGCTCGGCTTCATCGCCGGGTTCCAGCGCGACGCGGATCGTTTGCGCGAGACTTATGCGCGGGTTGATCGCTCGCCGATGGGCACCACTGTGCTAAACGGCACCGGATGGCCGCTCAATCGTAAGCGTATGGCGGGCTATCTTGGGTTTTCCCAATTGGTGGACAATGCCTATGACGCGTCACAGATCAGCTCAGCCGAGGAGCCGGTCGAAATCGCTGGAAATCTGACATTGATGGCGCTGCATGTTGGCAGCTTCATCCAGGATGTGATGGTGCAATATGCGCAGTCGCGACCCTGGATTTTATTGGAGGAGGGGCATGGCAACACCTACGTGTCGAGCGCTATGCCGCAGAAGCGCAATCCTGGCCTGCTCAACGACACGCGCAGTGATGCCTCGCAGGTGCTCGGGCTTGCGCAGGCCCGTGTGATGCAGGCGCACAATATCCCGCCAGGAATGGTGGATCCCAAGAGCGTGGAACAGAACAATGAGATGATCCATGCGGCGACCCAACTGCTCACGCGCTATGAGCGTGTGCTGAACGCGCTGGTGATCTACCCGAACCGCGCGCTTGACGAGTTGAACAGCGATTGGACCGCCTCTCAGGAGATCGCCGACACACTTATGCGGAC
>CAIZGT010000470.1 GCA_903932545.1 uncultured Rhodospirillales bacterium | reverse complement strand
TGACGTGATCGCCTTCCTCACCTGGCTGGCCGAGGCCATCGGCGAGGACAGCCGCTTCGTCCATCTCGGCATGACGAGTTCGGACGTGCTCGACACCTGCCTGTCTGTCCAACTCACCCAAGCCGCCGATATTCTGATCGCTGATGTTGATGCCGTGCTCGCAGCCCTGAAGCTGCGCGCCTTTGAGTTCAAGCACACCCTCACCATCGGCCGCAGCCACGGCATCCACGCCGAGCCCACCAGCTTCGGCATCAAACTCGCCGGCCACTATGCCGAATTCGCCCGCAACCGCGCGCGTCTGGTGGCGGCGCGCCAAGAGATCGCGGTCTGCGCCATCTCCGGTGCCGTCGGCACCTTCGCCCACGCCGACCCGCGCGTTGAAGAATTCGTCGCCGACAAGCTCGGCCTTTCCTGTGAGCCAGTCTCCACCCAGGTCATCCCGCGTGACCGCCATGCCGCCTTCTTCTGCGCGCTCGGCGTGGTGGCCTCATCAGTGGAGCGTCTGGCCACCGAGATCCGCCATCTTCAACGCTCCGAAGTGCGCGAGGCGGAGGAGTTCTTCCATGCTGGCCAAAAGGGCAGCTCGGCGATGCCGCACAAGCGCAACCCGGTGCTCAGCGAAAACCTCACCGGCCTCGCCCGCATCGTCCGCGCCGCCGTCACCCCCGCCTTGGAAAACGTCACGCTCTGGCACGAGCGCGACATCAGCCACTCCTCGGTGGAACGCGCGATCTGCCCCGATGCCACCATCACGCTCGATTTCGCGCTGATGCGCTTGGCGGGCATGATGGAGAAGCTCACTGTCTATCCCGAGCAGATGGCCGCAAACCTCGAATCCCTGGGCGGCGTGGTGCATTCCGGCGAAATTCTGCTGGCCTTGGCGCGCGGCGGCATCCTGCGTGAGGACGCCTACAAAATCGTCCAACGCAACGCGATGGCCGCCTGGTCCACGCTCGGCAAGCCCGAGCACAAAACCTTCCGCGAGAACCTCGATGCCGACCCCGAAGTCGCCGGCCGCGTCTCCCCCGCGCTGCTCGACGCCGCGATGGACGCCCGCCTGCATCTGGCCCAAGTGGACGCGATCTTCACCCGCGTGTTCGGCGAGCCGGGCCCGGCTGCTTAAGCGCTGGATTGATGGTCATTTTACGTGCTCTGAGGCGATGATTTGGCGTAACCTGTTGAATGAAAGGGGTTCGGCACATGACAATGTCTTATTTCGACCGCCCTGATCGCACGAAGGGTCAGTTACTTCGCTTGGCTTTTAAAGAATTATCAGAAGTTCGGCTAAGCCACCCCGTTGAACATCAAGGGAAAACTCTTCCTAAGGGCAGCAAAGGCACTATCGTAGGGGTTTATAGCGGCGGTGATGGCTATGAGGTGGAGTTCTTCAAGCCATTCCATGCCGTTATCACTCTTGGAAAGAGCACCATTGTCCGGTGAGTTACTTGTTAAATGCTAAATTAGCGACGGTCACAAACGAGAAAATCAGCGATTATCTGCTAAATCCGAAGCATCCGCAGAATGGTGGGAAGAATAAGTTTTTTGCTGCCTTTGGCTTCACCCGCGCAGAGTCCGTGATCCTGAAGTCTGCTATCGAGCAACATCCTGTTGATAATGAAATCAACGAGGATGAAAATTCAGTATACGGCCAGAAATTCGTGGTCATGTGCCATCTGCAAACGCCAGATGGCCGCAACCCGTGCATTGTATCAGTTTGGATCATGGATACTGGCACGAACATTCCACGCTTCGTGACGGCTTATCCGAATGATATGAAGATCGTCTAACGATCCGCGCCCGACAGCCTCTGCTGCACCAACCCCCGCCACGGCACATCCGGCGGGGCTTCTGCCAGTGCGCGGGTGAACAAAGCCCGGATTTCCGGCGTCAGCTTGCCGCCATTGAGTTGGAGCATCCCCTCCGCCGTCTGCGCCGCCAGCGCAGGCTCGAATCCGGCTCGCAACGCCGTGCTCCACGCCTTCACCGCACCCGCCAGATTGCCGCGCCCAGCCTCGGCGTTGCCCAGCAGCAGATAGCCTTGGGCGGCCAGCGGTGTCGTCGGGTCCATATCGGCGAGCTTGCCGCGCAGGGTGGAAATCAGCCGCTCCGCCTCATCGGCCTGCGCCAGCGCGTCTGCTTTTGGCAGTGCGTTGGCCGAGGGCAGTTCGGGGTGGCCGTCGATCAGATACAGCGCCTCGCCCACCAGCGGCACCAAAATCGCCGCCAAAATCAGCGGCGTGCGCACGCCGGCCAGTCGCTGCTCATCCGG
>CAIZGT010000469.1 GCA_903932545.1 uncultured Rhodospirillales bacterium | reverse complement strand
GGACGTGATGATGCCCGAAAAAGACGGCATCGCGGCGACCCGGGCCATCCGTGCGATGCACGGCGCTGCTGGTAACGTGCCGATCGTGGCACTGACGGCCAATGCGTTTGAGCATCAGCGCGCCGAATATCTCACCGCTGGAATGGACGGCTTCCTCGCCAAGCCGCTGCAAAACCGCCAACTGGCTGCAATCCTGCAACGCGCGATTGATGGCACGTTGCGCAACAGCATGATGTTGGAAGCGGTTCGCTGAACCAGCGATTGGCCTCGTTTGAGGCTTACACGTGACCCCCTCGCCTTACCGCATTGGTATGGCGAGGGGTTACCGCTTCAAAGCAATGGCACAGCGCGAGGGCGCAAGCTCTGATCGGACTTAAGCGATACATACCGCTGTCGCCACAGCTTCGTGGCAAACAACGTGGCGCTACAATCAGAGCGCGATCTTCAGCTTGTCGGCCAGTTCGCCAATCACCCCGCGGCGGAACAGCATCACGCAGGTGACGAAGATAATGCCCTGGGTGATCGTCACCCACGAGCCAAACGGGCTGAGGTAGAATTGCAAGGTATTGACGATCACTGCGCCAATCGCCGGGCCAAAGATTGTGCCCAAGCCGCCCAATAGCGTGGTCAGCACAATTTCACCCGAGGATTGCCAGGTAACGTCGCTCAGCGTGGCGATGCCGAACACCAGCGCCTTCATCCCACCCGCCGCACCCGCGATGAAGGTGGAGAGCACGAAGGCGATCAACTTGTATTGGTCTACCCGGTAGCCCAACGATATCGCGCGCGGCTCGTTCTCACGGATCGCCTTCAGCACTTGGCCGAACGGCGAGTGGATGATGCGGAAGATGCCGAAGAAGCCGATGAGGAACACCCCCGCCACCATCCAGTAAATCGCCATGTCGCTGGACAGTGAGAACATGCCGAGCAGGAACGGGCGCGGGACTTGCTGGATGCCATCTTCACCGCCGGTGAACGCCATCTGCGTGCAGAGGAAATATGTGAATTGCGCGAGGGCCAGCGTGATCATTGCAAAATAGATACCCTGACGGCGGATCGCAATCGCGCCGAACACAGCACCCATCGCCGCGGCAACCACACCCGCCAGGATGACGCAAAGTTCCGCCGGGAACCCCCAAGCCTTGGCGGCATAGGCACCGATATAGCAGCCCATGCCGAAATAGGCGGAGTGGCCGAAGGATAGCAGACCGACATAGCCGATCAGCAAATTAAACGCCGAGGCGAAGAGCGCGAAGCACATCACCTTCATCAGGAACACCGGATACACCGCTGTCGGTGCAATCGCGATCACCGCCAGCATGATGACCAATGCGACAATTTGCGCCTTGGTAAAGCCCCAATAGGTGGACGACGTAGAAGCAGACATCAGCTCGCCTTTCCGAACAAACCGGCCGGACGGGTGAGCAACACCGCGATCATCAGCACGAACACCACCACGCCCGAGGCTTCGGGATAGATGAACTTGGTAAAGCCTTCGAGCAGGCCAAGGCTAAAGCCGGTGAGGATGGAGCCCAAAATCGAGCCCATCCCGCCAATCACCACCACGGCAAACACCACAATAATCACGTCCGATCCCATGTTGGGATTCACCGAGTACACTGGAGCGGCCATGACCCCGGCCAATGCCGCCAGGGCAACGCCGGAGCCGTAAGTCAGGGTGACGAGTCGCGGCACGTTCACCCCAAATGCCTGCACCAGGGCGGCATTCTCAGTGGCGGCACGCAGCGTGGCGCCGATGGAGGTTTTCTCCAGCACGATCCAGGTGGACATGCAGATAACGAAGGAGGCGACCACCACCCAAAGCCGATAAGTTGGCATGATCATGAAGCCGAGCTTGGTTGCGCCGCGCAGCGCGGCTGGCACGGCATAGGGCAAGCCGGACGAGCCGAATTCATTGCGCGCCAAGCCTTCTACAATCAGCGCAATGCCAAAGGTGAGCAACAGGCCATAGAGATGGTCGAGCTTATAGAGCTTGCTGATCATCGTCCGCTCGAGCACGACGCCGAACGCA
This sequence comes from uncultured Rhodospirillales bacterium, assembly GCA_903932545.1. GTDB lineage: Bacteria > Pseudomonadota > Alphaproteobacteria > Acetobacterales > Acetobacteraceae > CAIQQQ01. The sequence continues at coordinate 2,451 of CAIZGT010000469.1, read as the reverse complement.
CCGACCAAGATCGGGGCGATCACCAGCGACGGCCAATAGCCGATGCCCAAATAGGTGAGCAGCCACCACGATACCACAGCGCCCAACATATAAAGCGCGCCATGGGCGAAGTTGATGATGTTGAGCAATCCGAAAATCACCGCAAGCCCAAGCGACAACAGTGCATAGAACGCACCATTGACCATGCCCAGCACGCTCTGCGCCAATAACGGACCAATATTATAGCCTAACACCATCAGCATGCGGCACTCTTCCAGCAGAAAGTCAGCCCCCGACGCACGATGCGCCGGGGGTGCGTCACAGGATCAGGACTTGATGAACGCGCAGCCGCCATCGGCCAGCGGACGCCAAGCCTGAGCGGGCTCAGAGGTCTGGATCAGCTTGTAGTAATCCCACGGCCCTTTGCTCTCAGCAGGCTTCTTCACCTGGAAGAGATAGGAGTTGAACATGCCACGGCCGTCGGCGCGAATGGAGCCTTTGCCGAAGCAATCATCATCGGTTGGCAGCGCCTTCATCGCGTCGATAATCGCGCGACCGCTGGCCTTGGCGGCTGCCGGACCAATAGAGTTCAGCGCCTTCATGAAGTGCAGCGACCCAGCGTAGCAGCCGGCGTGGTCCATGTTCGGGTAGTTTTTCGGCGTGGACGGAAGGATGCGCTTGGTGAACGCGCGGGTGCGGTCGTTCAGATCCCAATAGAAGCTCTCGGTCAGATGCAGGCCACCGGCCACATCCAGGCCCAAGGCATGCACGTCACTGATGAACATCAGCAGGGCCGCGATATCCATCGTCAGGCCGAATTCTTTCGCCTGCTTGATGCTGTTGATGGTGTCACCGCCTGCGTTCGCCAAACCCAGCACCTTCGCGCCGGACGACTGCGCTTGCAGCAGGAACGACGAGAAATCGGTGGTGCCAGGGAACGGATAGGTCGAGCTGCCTTTCACCGAACCTTTGGCCGCTTTGATCAAGGCCGTGGTGTCAGATTCGAGCTTTTTTCCGAAAGCATAGTCAGCCGTGATGAAATACCACGTATCACCACCCGCCTTCACCGTTGCACCGCCGGTGGACTGGGCGAGTATCCAGGTGTCGTAGGTCCAATGCACGGTGTTGGGTGAGCATTGCGCGCCGGTGATGTCCGACGATGCAGCACCCGAATTGACGTATGCCTTGTTCTTTTCCTTCGCCACGCCCGCCACGGCGAGTGCCACACCGGAGTTCGGGACGTCGAGTACGAGGTCAACACCGTCTTGGTCATACCATTGGCGAGCGATACCAGCGCCGACATCAGGCTTGTTCTGATGATCGGCTGAAATCACTTCAACGGTATAGCCCTGCATCAACGAGGCAAACTCGGCGACTGCGAGCTTGGCGCAAGCAACCGATGTCAGGCCGCCGGTGTCGCGATAGGGGCCGGATTGGTCGTTCATCACGCCAATCTTGAACACCGGCTTGGCTTGCGCGCGCGCGCGGCCAATTGGCAAGGCGGACACGGCGGCACCAGTTGCCACCGTGTTGAGGAGTGAGCGGCGAGAAATTTCCATGGACGGTCTCCCTTTGTGGGTTGTTGACGTTAGGTGATTAGGCTTTGACCAACGGGCAGCCGCCAGCGCTGAGCGGGCGGAACGCTTCTTCAGCCGGGGTGGACGACACCGGAGTGTAATAATCCCACGGCCCCTTGCTCTCAGACGGCTTCTTGATCTTCCACAGATAGCTTGGGTGGATCTTGCGGCCATCTACGCGGATGAGACCTTTGCCGAAGCAATCGTCATCAGTCGGCATTGCCTTCAACTTCTCAACCACATCGGTGCCACTGGCCTTCATCGCAGGGATACCGAACTGGTTGGCCACTTTGAGGTAATGCAACACGGAAGAATACACGCCGGCATGCACCATCGTTGGCCGTGCGCCCGGGAATTTCGGACGCAGGCGCTCAGAGAAGGCGCGGGTGCGTTCGTTGTGATCCCAATAGAAGCTGTCGGTCAGCGCAATGCCCTGTGCGACTTCAAGGCCCAGCGCATGCACGTCGGAGATGAACAGCAACAGCCCGGCCAGCGTCATCGTGATGCCGAATTCCTTGGCCTGCTTGATCGTGTTGATCGTGTCCGTGCCAGCATTGGCGATGCCAAGCACCTTGGCACCTGACGATTGCGCCTGGAGCAACATGGAGGAGAAATCGGTGGTGCCGGGGAATGGATACGCGATGGACCCCAGGACCTTACCACCAGAAGCCTGGATAAAGCCGGTGGTATCAGCCTGGAGCGCCTTGCCAAACGCATAATCTGCCGTGATGAAGAACCAGCTATCACCACCCGCCTTGGCCAGGGCACCGCCGGTGGACTTCGCCAGCATATAGGTGTCGTAGGTCCAATGAATGGTGTTGGCGTTGCACGAGGCGGCGGTGATGGCCGAGGTGGCAGCGCCGGAGTTGATGTAGACCTTGTTCTTATCTTTCGC
>CAIZGT010000468.1 GCA_903932545.1 uncultured Rhodospirillales bacterium | reverse complement strand
TGCTGCCGTTCGACAACAAGCCGGAACTCTCGGTGGTGCTCAACCTGCCGGAAGGTTCCAGCATGGAGGCAACCGAACAAACCCTGTTCGCAGCCGCTCGCATCGCCCAACAACTCCACGAATTGCAGGCGATTCAGGCTTACGTCGGCACGGCAGAGCCGTATGATTTCAACGGTTTGGTAAGGCACTATTTTGCCCGCCAATCCCCAGAACTTGGCGATCTGCATCTGGTGCTGACGCCAAAGGACGACCGCACACGCTCCAGCCACGAGATCGCGCTCGATCTGCGCCGCCGTCTGCTCGCAGGTGTGACACTGCCCCCCGGCGGTGTGCTCAAAGTGGTGGAAATGCCGCCCGGCCCACCAGTGTTGGCCACATTGCTCGCCGAAATCTACGGCCCAGACGCTGCCACGCGGCTGGCGGTGGCGGAGAAGCTCAAATCGCTGTTTCGCCAAGTGCCCTACATCGTCGATATCGACGATTCATATGGCCACCCGCGCCCCCGGCTGCGCATCGCAATCGATCAGGACCGGCTGGAATTCTTTCGCGTGGAGCAATCCGATGTTTATGACACCATCCAGATGCTGTTCGGCGGTGTGCCGGTTGGCTACTCCGCGCGCGGGGCCGATCGGCTGCCAATCGACATCACTGTGGGGCTGCCCAAACGCGCGCTGAGTTGGACCCACGCTCTTGCCACCACGCCGGTCCCTGCCAACGCTTTGCCCGGCGGCCGTGGCGTGGTGGAGCTTGGCGAGGTCGTGCAGATCAGCCGCGAAGAAGGCTCGCGCGTGCAATTCCGCCGCGACGGGCATGATGCTGATATGGTCATGGCGGAACTGGCTGGGGAATTTGAGGCGCCGATCTACGGCATGTTCGCAGTCGATGATTTGATCGCCAAGGCTGATTGGGGGAATCTGCCACGTCCCGAGGTCTCGCTGCGCGGCCAACCCGAGAGCGAGGCCAAACCCACCGTGCTATGGGACGGCGAGTGGGAAGTTACCTATGTCACTTTCCGCGACATGGGGGCAGCGTTCGGCGTGGCGATTTTAGGGATTTATATCCTCGTCGTCGCACAGTTTCGCAGCTTCCGAGTGCCGCTGGTGATCCTGACGCCGATCCCATTGACGCTGATCGGTATTGTGCCAGGGCATTGGATCTTCCACGCCCCATTCACCGCGACATCAATGATCGGCTTCATCGCGCTCGCCGGGATTATTGTGCGCAATTCGATCCTGCTCGTCGATTTCATCCGCCACAGCGCTGCCCCGGGCAAGACATTGCGCGAGGTGGTGTTGGAGGCCGGGGCAATCCGCTTCAAGCCAATTCTGCTGACCGCGCTGTCGGCCATGATCGGCGCGGCGACGATCTTGACCGATCCGATCTTCCAGGGCCTCGCCATCTCTCTCCTGTTTGGCCTCGCCTCGTCCACATTGCTGACGGTGTTGGTGATCCCGGCAATCTATGTGGTGCTGCGCGATGCTGACCATTGATCGCGGCACTGGTTGCGAAGTGTCACGGCGGATGCTGAACCGGCGCGGTTCATATCCCGGTTGAGCCTGCGCACCGCAGTCTTGACGTCACAACTCCGAGCGCGGCGTCGCGCTGATGCTGGCGAGCACTTCGAGGTTGCAGCGGTAGCGATTGCCAGCCACTTCGAAGATTGCGTCCAAACGTTTCAATTCTGATACCGTCCTGCTGGCATGTTCCAAGGTCATGCCCAGCATCGCACCCATATCCTCGCGGGTTGGCAATATCACACTGCCATCTGGCTCAGCGAGTTGGAGCAATAGTCGCCCCAGCCGCTTTGTGGCCCTGCCAGTGGACAGTTCCGTGAGGAACTCATCCGCTTGACGCAGCGAATCATGCCAACGCTGCATCAGTTGCGTATGCAGGCGCGGCGTCTCGCGCGACAGTTTGTCGATCACATCGCACGGGATGCGGCAGACAGTGACGGGTTGCAGAGCGATCGCATCATGCGCGTAGGTGGTGCCGACCAGCACTTCCAATCCTGCGGTGGCACCCGGGCGCAGCAAGCGTACAATCCTTTGCGAGCCATCAGCTCCCACGTGCACCAGCTTGATGAGGCCGCTGCGCACGGTGAACAAACTCCGGCCTGGCGTGTCACCGCGATAAAGCGTTTGCCCTGCGCCAATATGGATATCTTCAATCGGCTGATGGATCAGCTCGAAATCCGCTTCTTGCAAGTCCGCAAACAGCACCAAGGCGCGGACCCCACACGATCGGCAATCGGCGCGTCCTGTCCAGGCGGTTTCAATCTGGCTTCGTTTCACACGACACGTCCTCAACGCGAGAGGCAGATGTAACCCGAAGTGAGGCTGAAGCAAGTGAGAAACCAGCATGATTTTTGTCATGTGCGATGTGGCGCGGGTAATGGCACATGCTTGAGATGCTGCTTGCCCAACTCGGCAATGCTGTAGGGTTTTTCAACACGAGCGTAGAGATGATAACCTTCCAAGTTACGGGCATGACATGCGGACACTGTGACACAGCAATTCGCAACGCTATCCATGCGTTAGACATTGCAGCCGAGGTCAAAATTGACCGCTACAACGGGCTCGTTGAGGTGATCAGCTCAGCATCTCGTGTGGAAATGCAGTCTGCCATTGAAGAAATGGGTTGCCGTATTGTTGAGGCTGTCTCGACGGAATGAGAGCCGGTTGCCCGTCCGCTACAACGGGCATAAGCAAAGCAAAACTGATCGAAAAACCAGATGGCGATACGAAGCAATTTTACTTGCGGGTGGCAGTCAACTTAGTGTTTTTCGATGTGCAAAATTTTAAACACATGCAGCCCGTTAAGGACTGTTATAATTTCCATACTTTAAAGAAGAAAACTGGAGCGGGCGATGGGATTCGAACCCACGACCCCAACCTTGGCAAGGTTGTGCTCTACCCCTGAGCTACGCCCGCTTATCCAGTCTGCGTCACCTTCCGGCGAGGCGCGGTTTCTATGACCGTTCGACGAAGGATGCAAGAGGGGTTTTTCAGCTTTCGTGTTGCAAGCTTTTCCCAGCCTGCTTGCCCGGTCCGCGTTTTCATGGCTTGTGCTGGAGACGAAACGCGCCATCTCACAGATCGGGCGCGGAATATGATCATGCAGCAGGATAAAGACGTGATGGATCACATTATCGGCCAAAGTCCCGCCTCTGGGCAGGTTGGGGGCAGTGCCGCCGCCATTATCGATGGGACTGAAGCCACCTTCATGGCTGAAGTGATTGAAGCCTCGCGCAAGATGCCGGTCCTGGTCGATTTCTGGGCTGCTTGGTGTGGTCCGTGCAAGCAACTGACGCCGGTGTTGGAAAAAGTGGTCCGTGCCGCCGGTGGGCGGGTTAAGCTGGTTAAAATTGACGTCGATGCCGCGCCAAATCTGGTGGCTCAACTCAGTCGGATGGGTTTGCCACTGCAATCCATTCCAACTGTCGTGGGCTTCTGGCAGGGCCAGATTGCGGATCTTTTCCAAGGCGCCCAGCCGGAGTCGGAGATCAAGCGTTTCATTGAGGCGCTGTTGAAAATGGGAGGCGGGGCAATGCCTGCCGCCGAACTCATTGCAGCTTCGAAGTTGGCGCTTGAGTCGGGTGAGACTGATACCGCCGCCGACGGGTTTAGCGCAGTGTTGCAGGAAGACCCAGAGAATCCGGAAGCATGGGGCGGACTGATCCGCACCTTGCTGGCAATGGGTGCCGAAGATCAGGCAGAAGACGCGCTGGCCCAGGTGCCTGCCAAAATCGCTGAGCATGCCGAAATCACCGGTGCGCGGGCGGCCCTTGCACTCGCTGCGGAGGGACGGGCGGCAACATCACAACTGGCGGGCTTGGAAGCGCGGCTTGCTGCCGATCCCAAGGATCATCAGGCACGCTATGACCTCGCCACTGCACTCAATGCAATGGACCGTAGGGATGATGCGGCGGCCGCGCTGATGGAAATCCTGCGTCTTGAGCGCGGCTGGAATGAAGGCGCCGCACGTCTGCAATTGCTGAAATTCTTCGAAGCCTGGGGGCTGGACGATCCAACCACCATGGCGGCACGTCGAAAATTGTCCGCTTTGCTTTTCAGCTAACTGGTTCAAGAGAGCATTCTGGTAATGAATTTAGCGGAAAATCGGCTGAGCGATCTGCCTGAGAGCTTCCCGATCTTTCCACTGACTGGCGCGCTGCTGTTGCCTGGCGGCCAACTGCCGCTCAACATTTTTGAGCCGCGTTACCTGGCGATGGTTGAAGATGCGTTGAGCGGCGGTAGATTGATGGCGATGATCCAACCAGACAAAACCAAACCCCCCGGCCCCAATGGCACAAGCCTGATGCGGGTGGGCTGCCTGGGGCGGCTGTCGAGCTTTGCAGAAACCGATGACGGTCGATATATGATCACGCTGACCGGAGTGGCGCGCTTTGAAGTGGCCGAAGAACTGGATATGCGACGCGGTTATCGCTGCGTGAGAGGTGATTTCCGCGCGTTTGCAACCGATATGTTGCCGCCAGCTTTGCCTGAATTTGACCGGCAGGGGTTGCTTGAGTCGCTCAGCCTGTATTTCGACCACCGCGGCTTTAGCGCCAACTGGGATGCTATCGAAGCGATGCCGAATGCTGGGCTGATCAACAGCCTGGCGATGGCATGCCCGTTTGATCCAATTGAAAAACAGGCACTGTTGGAAGCCAAAACGCTGTTGGACCGTGCCGAGACCTTGCGCGCTTTGTTGCGAATAGACAGCCATGAGCCACCAACCAGCCCCGAATCCGGCACATCGCCGCGCCGGATGGCCAGTTGAATGCAGGATACCACAATGACCGTATCCGCCCCGGTTGACCCTCGCTTGCTTGAAATTTTGGTCTGCCCGCTCACGCGCACGCTGTTGGAATATGACCGAGACGCCGGGGAGTTGATCAGCCGGGCAGCTGGCTTGGCCTATCCGATCCGCGACGGCATCCCGATCATGCTGCCCGATGAAGCGCGTCCGCTCGACGTCGTATGAACACCGCCACCGAACTGCGCCTGCGCCGGGCGGAGAAATGTCTCGACGTCACATTCGATGACGGCACGGCGTTCTCACTTCCGGCGGAATATTTGCGCGTGGAGAGCCCGAGTGCGGAAGTGCAGGGCCACGGCCCCGGCCAGCGCAAAATCGTCAGCCGCAGGCGGCATGTGGCGATAATCGGGGTTGAGCCGGTGGGCCATTATGCGGTGCGGCTGATCTTTGACGATCTGCACGACAGCGGCATTTATAGCTGGGCGTTTCTGCACCAACTTGGGCGCGAGTATGCGGCGCGGTGGGAAAGTTATCTCAACGAGTTGGCATCCAAAGGTTTATCACGCGACCTGTAGGGCTGAAGCATCCCGCCTTGTTGCGCGACTGCGGAATGCTTCAGCCCTACGGAATGACGTTGATGCTCGTGAGCCCGGCACGCAGCACAAGGAGCAGCGTGGCCTTTGGTAGCGCAATACAGCCTTCGGTTGGCGAGAGGTCGCGGCGCGCAACATGCAGGAAAATCGCAGACCCCGCGCCTCGGACCACCGGCGCATCGTTCCAACCGAGCACGCCGATCACGTCGTAAATCTCATCGTCACGCCACAGAACCTCGTGGCGCCCGTCAAAGGGCAGGGTCACGCGGGTGTTGTAATTTGGATGATCAACGTCATCACACCAACCATCCTGTGGCGAAAGCGGCTCACGTGGCACGGCGGCGGCAGGGATTGGCAGCCGATCGGCCCGGTAGAGCACGCGGCGCAGGGTGAGAAGCCCGGCGGGTGTGGCGTGGTCACCCTCTTGTTTGTGGGCATTCACCCCGGCGCGCCCAAAGGCGCAGCGGAGTGGCTCGCCGTTGAAGACGAACCGACCATCGGGAAACACAATGGCTTGGCTCACAAAATATGGCCGAAGCGCTTCGCCTTGGTGGCGAGATAGGCGTCATTAACCCCGTTGGGTGGCAATGAGTGAGCTTCGCGGCTGGCCACATCAATCCCGCAGGCAATCAACGACGACACCTTGTCTGGATTGTTGGTCAGCAGACGCACCCGATGGATGCCAAGCTGTTCCAGCATTGTTGCAGCGGCGAGGAAGCGCCGCTCGTCGGCTTCCCAACCCAAAGCGCGATTCGCATCCAGTGTGTCCAGCCCGCCATCTTGCAGCGCATAGGCCCGCAGTTTGTTGACGAGGCCGATGCCTCGCCCTTCCTGTGCCATGTAGAGCAGCACACCCGCACCTTCCTGCGACATCCGGTGTAAGGCGGAACGCAATTGTGGGCCGCAATCGCAGCGCAGAGAGCCAAGAAGATCGCCAGTGAAGCATTCCGAATGAACCCGCACGAGGGGGGCTGCATGCGTCTCGGGCCGGCCCACCAAAATAGCCAAATGCTCCACGCCACGGTCCGGTGAGCGAAACGCTACGATGCGCGCGTCGGGCGCATCATCCAGCGGCACCACTGCCTCGGCGACGCGCTGGAGCGTGCTGGCGGTCGCATCAGGGTATTCACGCACATTGGCGGCGGGGACCGAGAGCAGGCCCAAATTGTCCGCCACGATGAACGGGGCGACACCCACAGGTGCTACGAGCGCGGCGGGCAGCAATCGGCCAATTTTCAGCAATGCCAAAGCTGTCTCGGCTTCGTCTGGCACGGTTGTGGTGCGCAAATCTGGCGGCGCAATTTGCGCAAGAGTTGGGTCGGCAAGGCTGCGCAAAATCTCAGGTGTCAGGTATTCACGGTCGAGCATAATTGCCTGCACCCGTGCTTCACTCGGCTTGCCCAGCACGGTGGCGGCCCGCTCACCGGCCAGCAACAGCACCGGCGGGGTGAGGGCTATGGCCCATAGATCGGCAATGCTGCTTGTGTCAGCTGTCTCGGCGGGCAGCACGGCAATGTTGGTGCGCCCGACCAAAACCACCGGAACGCCGCGGCGTAGCTCGGATTGCGCGCGATGGACAACGCGCAAGCGGCGCACGAGGACCTGCGGATCGACGATCTCGGTGGCGTTGGAGGCCGACGCAGGGCGAGGGATGTGGTTCATAAGCGGGCCAGATTTCGGGATGGGTCGGGTCTTCTCTAAGTCAGAACTTGATATTGGCACGGATCAGCTGCTTTTCACCCTGTGCACGCTTCAGCATGGCTCGCAAGCAGGACGCACACATGAGGGCGTACCCAGTCGGATCAAGCTCACGTCAGATTGCATTGTCTTTCGGTGCTAAATGCGAGTTCGCACTGGCGCGTGAGCACATTCGCGTTAAACTCACCGAGAACAATTGTTGTGTTTCATGCCAGCCTTGCATGTGCGGGAGGGGCAGGTTACGCGATATGAATGCCGGGGAGCAGATTGCTCCTGCTGCGGGAAGAGGAATTGCTTCATGTCGGGCGGCCGCCCCATTCTTCTGGTTGATGATGATGTCAGCCTGCGTTCGATGTTAACCGAGCAGCTTGTGGTAGATGGCGAATTTGCCGCCACCGAAGCGGGTAGCATCGCTGAGGCTGATGCGCTGATTTCGGCGGCGGACAGTCATTTTGACGCACTGATTCTTGACGTGTCGTTGCCTGACGGTGACGGGCGTGATTTGTGCAAAAAGCTGCGTGATCGTGGCCTGAAGCTGCCGATCATCATGCTCACCGGCGCGGATGAAGAAACCGATGTGGTGCGCGGGCTCGACTCCGGCGCGAACGACTACATCGCCAAGCCATTCCGACTCGGTGAGTTGTTGGCGCGCTTGCGTGCCCAGTTGCGCATTTTCGAGAACAGCGAAGACGCGGTGTTCATCATCGGGCCTTATATTTTCCGTCCCTCAGCAAAGCTCCTGCAGGATGCTGTGCGCAACAAGCGTATTCGCCTGACCGAAAAAGAAGCCGCGATTCTGAAGTTTCTCTACCGCAGCGGGGCAAACCCGGTGGCGCGTCAGGTGCTGCTCAATGAAGTGTGGGGCTACAACGCGGCAGTCACCACCCACACCCTTGAGACGCATATTTATCGTTTGCGGCAAAAGATCGAACCCGACCCGAATAACCTCAAGCTGTTGCTCACCGAGCAAGGCGGCTATCGGCTTGATCCGTCGGCTTGATTGATAGCGTAACTGTCGATGGTGGGATGCTCAGGACATCCCACCATTCGTTTACGCTGCCACGCGCTCAGACCGACCAATAACGGCGAGCAGTGCCTGCACCAACTCATCCATCATCGCATCTGTGTGCAACGGCGTGGGCGTGAGGCGAAGGCGCTCGCTGCCGACTGGCACGGTCGGGTAGTTGATTGGCGTGGCATAGATTGCGAAGTCTTCCAGCAAGCGGCGGCTGACTTCGCGCACCAGCACGGCCTCGCCCACATGCACCGGCACGATATGGCTCACAGACGCAATCACGGGCAACCCAGCGGCGCGCAACTTGGATTTTAGCGTCTCGGCGCGCTCGAAAATCTTTGCCCGACGCGCGTGATCCTGGCGGACATGGCGGATACTGGCCAGCGCCGCCGCAATCGTGGTCGGCGGCAGCGATGTGCTGAAAATAAACCCAGACGCGTTGGAGCGGATATAATCGATGATTTCGGTGTCGCCGGTGATATAGCCGCCATGGCAGCCAAAACCCTTGGCGAGCGTGCCCTCAATCACATCCACCCGGCTGGCCACGTTGTCGCGTTCCGACACACCGCCACCCTGCGGACCGTAAAGGCCGACAGCATGCACCTCATCAAGATAGGTCATTGCTCCGAAGCGGTCGGCCAGATCACAGATCGCGCCGATATCGCTGATATCGGCATCCATGGAATACACACTCTCAAACACGATCAATTTCGGCACGTCCGCCGGTGCGGCGCTGAGCAGGCGTTCGAGATCGGCGAGGTCGTTGTGCTGCCAGATATGCACCGTAGCCGGCGCACCTTTGACGCCTGCGATCATCGAGGCGTGGTTCTTTTTGTCCGAGAACACATGCCAGTTCGGCAAAGCACGCAGAATGGTGGTCAAGCTCGCTTCATTGGCGACATAGCCAGAGGTGAACAGCAACCCAGCCGGTTTGCCGTGCAGATTGGCCAGTTCGGCCTCCAGCGCCTCCAGCAATTGCGAGGTACCGGCGATGTTGCGCGTCCCACCCGCACCAGCCCCCATCTCACGCGCGGCGTTGGTTGCGGCATCAATGACCACCGGATGCACGCCCATCGCAAGATAGTCGTTGGATGACCACACCGTAACGTCGCGGCTATCGTCACCAATGCCGAGGGTGAAAATCGGAAAACGTTCGGCACTTTTGCGCAGAGCGGTGAAGCTGCGATAGCGGCCTTCGGAGCGGATACGGGCCAAGCCAGCGCGGCAGGCATTTCGAAACGGATGCATCAGGTGACTCTTTTCGATCCCGGATATGGCGCGTCTTCCCCTCGCGCGGTTTCCAGCGAACTTAGACTCTCATCGACGGCATGTGATCTGGAAGATGCCGCGTGTCAGCGAATTTAGCCAAGACCAGTCTCAACGCACAAAGATACGCAGCTCGCCAAATGGCGCACCTTGATCTTGCGCAATGCCGATATGTATCCGATCGGTGGAAATACCACGTTCCGCGATTTCATGTGCCACGTCGGTGGCATGATTTTGCATCGCCTCGCTCGGCACCGCCCTCGGTTGCAGCGGGATCACGACGTCAAACTCAGCGTTTGGCTTGCGATCCACCGCTGCATCAACCGCTTTGTCCAACTCGGCGGCGAATTCTGTGTCGGGGGTGGCAAATCGAATGCTCACCAGTGGCAAGTTTGGCAGCACCACCGCGTCCTTTGTGCCAGCAGTGCCGGAGGTAAAGCTACGCTGATCCAGCAGGCGCACATAGGGCAACCCAGCCGGGCTTGGCACGCAACCAGCGGCGAGGATGGCAAGAGCCAGGGTCCAAATGCGGGTCATTTACGGTAATCCGGTGCTTCCTGATCCAGGATACGCTTGATGCTTTCTAAATGCAGAATGGCACTTGCCGCATCTTCCCCGCGCATCTGCGCTGCCACTTGGCTGGCGATTGCGTCCGGGATCACGCGCAATTGTCGCCCGGTGGCCAAAGCGAGGCGCTGCACTTCGCAGGCGCGTTCAAGATAATATAAATCATCCCATGCAGCAGCGATGCTGGCGCCAACCACCATCACGCCGTGATTGCAGAGAAACACCACATCGGCATCGCCCATCGCAGCAGCGATGCGGTCGCCTTCGCTCTCATCAAGCGCCAAGCCGTTGTAGTTTTCGTCCACCGCAATCCGGCCGTGGAATTTCAGCGCGGTCTGTCCAGCCCACGCCAGCGGCGGGCCTTGCAGCATGGCAAGTGCCGTGGCGTTGGGCATGTGGGTGTGCAGGGCCACGCGTGCATGCGGATGCCGCAAATGCAGGCGGGCATGGATGAAAAATGCGGTGGGTTCTGGCACGCCGCTGCCTGCCACCACGCGGCCCGTAAAGTCACAAATCAACAGTCGCGAGGCGGTAATTTCGCTGAAGGCGTAACCATAGGGGTTGACCAAAAACAGCTGATCGCTGCCCGGCACCATGGCCGAAAAATGGTTGCAAATCCCCTCATGCATACCGATACGCGCAGCCATGCGGAAACACGCGGCCAAATCGACCCGCGTCTGCCACACCGCCGCTGCGTCCAGCGCGCTGAGGGCGGGCAGTGCCGGGCTAGAGGGAGGGCGCGTGTTTCCGCATGGCTGCGCGTCTCGGTATGCATGAGGGGATTTGCAACCATTTTTCGGCCATGGTGCCGGGCAGCGATCAGCTGTTCTTGGTCAACCCCTATGGTTACGCCTTCAGCGAAATTACCGCCTCGCGACTGTTGATTTGTGACTTTACGGGCCGCGTGG
>CAIZGT010000467.1 GCA_903932545.1 uncultured Rhodospirillales bacterium | reverse complement strand
TCACGCAGCCAGATCGATTCCGCGTCGAGTTCGTCGCCCTGCACCACATCGCCATTGCTGAACGTGATGCGCGCATCGCCCAAAGCCTTGTCGAGCAAGTAACGTTCAAGAGCGGCATCGTCTTTCAGATACTTCTCCTCACCACCACGCGTCGCCCGGTAGAGCGGCGGTTGTGCGATGTAGAGATGGCCGCGCTCAAACAATTGCGGCATTTGGCGAAAGAAGAATGTCAGTAACAGCGTGCGGATATGCGAGCCGTCCACGTCCGCGTCCGTCATAATCACGATGCGGTGGTAGCGCAGCTTGTTGATGTCAAACCCGCCCTGTTCCGGCTCACCGCGCCCGATGCCAGCGCCGAGGGCAGTTATCAGCGTGCCGACCTCCGCACTGCCCAGCATGCGGTCAAACCGTGCGCGTTCGACGTTGAGGATCTTGCCTTTCAGTGGCAAGATCGCCTGGAATTTCCGATCACGGCCCTGCTTAGCGGACCCACCTGCAGAGTCACCCTCGACGATGAAGATTTCGCACTTCGCCGGATCGCGTTCCTGACAATCGGCGAGCTTGCCGGGCAGGGTGGAGACGTCCAGCACGCCCTTGCGCCGCGTGAGATCGCGCGCCTTGCGCGCCGCTTCACGGGCAGCGGCGGCATCCATCGCCTTCTGCACGATGGCCTTTGCCTCTTTTGGATGCGTCTCCAGCCAATGCGCAATCGTGTCTGCGGCGGCGGCTTGCACCACTGGCTGCACTTCGGAGGACACCAGCTTGTCTTTGGTTTGCGAGCTGAATTTTGGGTCTGGCACTTTGACCGACAGCACCGCCGTCATGCCTTCACGCAAATCGTCGCCAACCAGGGCCAGATTGTCCTTCTTGCCCATGCTCTCAGCGTATTTCGTCAACACGCGAGTCAGCGCCTGACGGAAGCCCGCCAGATGGGTGCCGCCGTCGCGCTGCGGGATGTTGTTGGTGAAGCACAGCATCGTCTCGTGGAAACTGTCATTCCAAGACAGCGCAAACTCAACGCGGATGCCGACCTGATCATCAGCCGTGGTGACGGAGATCGGCGGCGAGAAAATCGCGGTTTTGCCGCGGTCGAGCCATTCCACGAAGGCGACGAGTCCGCCCTGGTAGCAAAACACCGTCTCTTGCGCGGGCGCATGACGCTCATCACGTAGGGCGATTTTCATGCCGGAATTCAGGAAGGCCAGTTCGCGCAAGCGGCGTTCGAGGATCGAGAAATCGAACTCTACCTTGGTGAATGTGCCGGTCGAAGGTTTAAAAACCACCTCAGTGCCGCTGCCACGCACGCAAGGGCCAAGCACCGCGAGCGGGGCGACAGCATTGCCGTGCTCGAACCGAATGAAGTATTCGAGGTTGTTCCGATAAATCCGCACTTCCATCCACTCAGACAGCGCATTCACCACAGCAGCGCCGACGCCGTGCAAGCCGCCAGAGACTTTATAAGAGTTCTGGTTAAACTTGCCGCCTGCGTGCAATTTCGTCAGCACCACTTCGGCGGCGGATATACCTTCTTCTGGATGGATATCCGTCGGGATACCGCGTCCATCATCACGCACCGTGACGGATCCATCACCGTTGAGGATCAACTCGCATGAGGTTGCGAAGCCTGCCTGCACTTCGTCCACCGCATTGTCGATAATCTCGAACGCCATGTGATGCAGACCCGAGCCATCATCGGTGTCGCCAATATACATACCGGGGCGCTTGCGGACGGCATCCAAACCACGCAGCACGGAGATTGAGGAGGCGTCGTAATCCCCACCGGTGACGTCTTGTTCAGGTGTGGGGGTGGCGGGATCGCTCATGCCGAGAATGTGCTCCGGGGGACGGTACGAATCATGCAATTCTTATAGTCGCAACCGCAGAAAACCGCCACAGAACCGCAGCGATTCGGGGGCATTATCCACGCGCGTGCAGCGCATCCTCGCCCGTCTCCCAGAACATGCCCACGCCAGCCAAAGGCGCGAAAATCTCGGCGTCGGTGCCGGTGAGGAACACTTGCGCCGGGAGCGCCTGTAGTGCTGCAAACAACGCCGCACGACGGCTCGGGTCGAGATGCGTCGCGGGCTCATCGAGCAACAAAATCGGGGCAAATCCCCGCGCGCGGGTGAGCAGGCTGGCATGGCCCAGAATGGTGCCGATCAGCAGTGATTTCTGCTCGCCAGTGCTGCACACGCTGGCCGGGCGCATGGTGGCGAGGTCGAACAGCGCCAGATCATCCTTGTGTGCGCCGATCTGCGCCGCGCCTGCAG
>CAIZGT010000466.1 GCA_903932545.1 uncultured Rhodospirillales bacterium | reverse complement strand
GCGCGGTATCAGCGACCAGCAAAGCCGCGAATTCCGCCCATTGCGCGGCAGTGAGCGTGCGACGCGATGCGGTGGCGCAGGGCTGGGTGGGCATCTGGTCGAGCCATGCGCGCGGTGTCATGACGCCACCTTTGCCGCTGCGAGCAGCCATGCGGCGATGGTGGCGGGCATTGCGAAGCCCAGAATGGCGGCGAGCACGAGATGCAGCCATGCGGGCCAAAGCAGGGTCCATCCCACCGCCGGGCCGCGCGCCTGCGTTGGCGCGCCGAGGCAGAGCGTGATCAAGCGCGCCAGCAGCTTCCAGCCGCCGACCAGCAGGCCGATGGCGAGCAGCGGCACCAACCAGGGGGTTTGGCGCATTGTCTCACTCAGGATCAGAATTTCTGACGCGAATAACCCGAAGGGTGGCAGTCCGGCAACGGCGATGATGGCGGCGGCCAAAGTGATGCCGAGAGCCGGGTCTGAGGCGATCATTCCGGTGATTTCGGTGAATTTCTGCCCGCCCTTGCGCTGCGAGGCGGCACCGACCGATTGATAGACCGCCGCCTTGCACAGCGTGTGGACCGTCATGTGCAGCAACGCCGCAAAGGTGGCACCCACGCCGCCGAGGCCGATGGCGAAGGCGGCGAGGCCGGATTGTTCGATGCTGGAGAAGGCGAAGAACCGCTTCACATCGCGCCTGCCCCACAGGCTGAAGGCGGCGAGCAACACCGAGAGCAAACCGAGCACCATGATCGGCGGGCCGGGATCAATCGCCTGCGCATTCGCTGCCATCACCGCGCGCAGCCGCATGATCAGCAGCAATGCGACGTTGAGCACCGAGCCTGCCAACACCGCCGAGACCGGGGTTGGCCCCTCCGCATGGGCGTCTGGCATCCAGGAATGCAGTGGCACCAGCCCGGCTTTGGTGCCGTAGCCCACCAGCATGAACACGAAGGCGAGGTTGAGCAGGGTGGCGCGGCAATTCGGCGCGGCGAGGGTGAGTTCGGTCCAGGTCATGGCCCCGTAGCCAGGGCCGAGGGCGGGGAGGGCTGCGAGATACATCACCACGGTGCCGAACAAGGCGAGTGCGATGCCCACGCCGCAGAGGATGAAGAATTTCCAACTCGCTTCCACTGCCTCATCGGTGCGCGGCAGCCCCACCACGAGCACGGCAGAGATTGTCGCCGCCTCCAGCGCCACCCAGGCGACGCCGAGATTGTTGGAGAGCAGTGCGAGCAGCATGAAGCCGAGAAAGGTGAGGAACAGCGTGTGATAGCTCTGCACCCGCCCGGCATCGAGCGCGCCGGTGGCGAGTTCGTGAGCGATGAAGCGGCGAGAGATCACCGCCGTTGTCAGCCCGATAAACGCGGTCAAGATCGCCAGATGCGCCGAGAGCGGGTCCACCAGCAGGAACAGCCCGGAACCAAGCTGCCCCGGCAGACGCAAAGCGGCGGCAAACCCTGCGGCGGTGGCGGCGATGACCACCCATGCGCCAATGCGGGAATCGCGCAAAATCGCCACCAACAGCGCGCCGACCAGCGGAATGCCCGGCACCAGTGTCACCGTGTCGAACCAATCCGGCAGGGTCATCGATGCGTGCTCCCCACCCGGTCGAAATGCGCGGTGTCGAGCGAGTGGAACTGCACGTTCATCCGCCGCAGGAAGATGCGGAACACCACCACGCCGACGAGCACCAGCACCGCAACCGACAATTCCACCACCAACGGCATGCCGGCCACGCCGACAGCGGCCAGGATCAGGCCGTTTTCGAGTGACATGAAGCCGATCACCTGGGTGAAGGCGGTGCGCCGCGTGATCATCATCAACAAGCCGAGCAGCACCACCGAGAGCGCCAAGGCGAGGTCTTCACGGGTGAGCGCCTGCGCCTGGATGGTGGTGGGCAGCACCACCATGATGGACAGCGCCACCAAGGCGACGCCGAGTGCCATAGAGGCGAAAATCCCCAAAGCGGGCTCCATGGTGGCCGACAGGTGCAAGCGGCGCACAATCCGGCGCAGCATCAGCGGGATAATCACCGCCTTGGCGGCAAACGCGATGGCCCCGGTGAGGTAGAGCGAGGGCTCGTTCTGCACGTAACCCTGCCAGCACGCCGCAATCGACAAGGTGAGCGCTTGGAGCGCGTAGGTGTCGATGGTGGCGGCAATCCGGCGCTGGGAGAGCAGCGCGAAGGAGAGCAGCAGCATCACCCCGCCGAGCAGATGCGCGAAATCATACGAGAGGGCGCCGAAGCCGATATGCTCCATCAGGCAAACCCCTGGCTGACGAACAGCAAAATTGCGGCGAGCAGGCCGAGCAGCAGCGCCATGCCGAGCAGTTCCGGCACGCGGAACACCCGCAGCTTGGCGCGCGAGGTTTCAAACGCAGCGAGAGCGAGGCTGAGGATCGACATTTTCAGCGTCCAGGCGATCAGGCCGAGCAGCCAGAAGCCCAGCAGCAGTGCGCCGGTGTCGGCGGGGCGCGGGCTCATGCCGAACGGGACGAAAATCGCCACGATCAGGCTGAACCACACCAGCAGCCGCAGCGCGCCCGCCAGTTCGATCATTGCCAGATGGCGGCCTGAATATTCCAGCACCATCGCCTCATGCACCATCGTCAGTTCCAGATGGGTGGCCGGGTTGTCCACCGGGATGCGGCCGCATTCGGCAATCGCCACGAGGCAGGCGGCGACCAGCGCCATCGCCATTGAGATGCGCAAGCCGAGCGCACCGGAGATGGTGATGCCGGAGATCGCGTCCAGATTGGTGGAGCCGGTGAGCAAGGCGAGGGTGAAGATCACCAGCACCAAGGCGGGTTCAGCGAACACTGCGAAGGTCATCTCGCGGCTGGCACCGATGCCGCCGAACGACGTGCCGCTGTCCATCCCCGCAAGTGCCAGCACGGCGCGGCTGATGCCGAGCAGGCCTGCCAGCACGATCAGATCGGCCTCGGCACCGCCAACCATGCCGAGCGCACAACTCGGGACCAGCGCGGCGGCGGCGATGGTGGCGGCGAGGCAGATGGTGGGGGCGGTGCGGAACAGCCATGAAGTGCTGTCTGCCACCACCGGCTGCTTGCGCAACAGACGGGCGATGTCGCGCCAGGGTTGGAGCAAGGGCGGGCCTTGGCGTGCCACCAGCCGCGCCTTGGCCAGCCGGGCGAGGCCGACCAGCAGCGGGGCGGTGGCGAGCATCAACAGGATATGGAACAGCAGGGCGATTGCCCCGGCGATGGCGCTCATAGCTGCTCCACCACGGCGATGTAGAGCAACAGCCCGATCAGTACCGCCGCCATCAAGGTGAGCACCTGTCGGACGGGCAGGAAATGCAGGCGGTCGGTGAGGCCGGACAGAAACTCGCGCACCGTGCCGACGGGGGAGAACAGAAACGTCTGTGTTGGGTCTTGCAACGAGATGCTGAGTTGTGCCGCGCGGGTTTCGCCAGGGGATGGCATGTCAACGCTTTCGCGCGCGGCAAGCAGCGAGTGGCCGAGCACACGGCGCAGCGGTTGGGCGAAGCTGCTGCCGCCATATTGCGCCAACGGATCGCCATGCGGCTGCCACTCGGGGGATGCGTCAAAGCCACAGCCCCAGAGCGGGGCCGCACGGTGGCCTTGCACGGCACGTGCCCGCATGATGGTGCCGATGAGCAATGCGGCACCGACGAGCAAGGCGAGGATGAACAGCGGCGCATAGCCGGGCGCTTCACTTGCCGTGGTGATGCCGAACAAGCCAGCGCGGTCAGACATGGTGGTATGCACCAGCGTAGAGGTGGCAGCGCGGGTGAGACTGAGCACGATGCCGGGGAACAGCCCGACCAGCACCACGCCGAGCCCGCCCAGAAGCATCGCCCAACGCAAAGGTGGCCCAGCTTCGTGTGCCTCGGCTGCGCCAGGACTGCGGGGGCGGCCGAGCAGCACCACGCCGATCAGTCGAACGGCGGCGGCGGCGGCCAGCGCGGTGGCCAATGCCATCAATGCGGCCAACACGCACGCCATCACCTGAAATGCCAACCCGCCCAGCCGCACCGCGCCCAGCACGGATTGGAACAACATCCACTCGCTGGCAAACCCCGCTGAGGGCGGCAATCCGGCCAGCGATGCCGCTGCCAGTAGCATCACGCCCGCGGTGATCGGCATGCGATGGATCAACCCGCCCAGGCGTTGCAAGGCGCGCGACCCAGCGCCGTATTGCACCGCCCCGGCGGCAAGGAACATCAGGGTTTTGAACCCGCCATGCGCCAGCACATGCAGCAATGCGGCCCCCATCGCCAACCCCGCGAGCGGCGGCACATCAGCACCGCGTGCGGCCAAAGCGATGCCAAGACCCACGGTTATCAGCCCGACATTCTCGATGGTTGAGCAGGCCAGGATGGTTTTGATGTCGGTCTCCATATTCGCCCGTAGCGCGCCCAGCACCGCTGACATCGCGCCGAGCATGATGAACGGCACGCCCCACCAGGAAGGTTGCGCCGGGCCTGCAAGGTCGAACACCAGCCGGATCAGCACGTAAAGCGCCACTTTGGTCATCGCGCCAGACATCAGGGCGGAGACCGGGGCCGGGGCGGAGGCATGGGCGGCGGGCAGCCAGATATGCAGCGGCACCAACCCGGCCTTCGAGCCGGGGCCAAGCAATGCGAGGGCGAGGATGACCGACGCGCGCCAAATTTCAGGCGGTGCGGCGCGCATCGCAGCAAAGCCTGCGCCGTGCGGGGCGAGCAACGCCACGGCGGCGATCAAACACAGGCCCGACCACGCCGCCATGCCGATATAAAGCCGCCCGGCGGCTTGCACGCTGTCATCGCGGTGATTGGTGACAACGAGGATGAACGAGGCAAGCGACATTGCCTCAAACCCCGCCACCAGCGCGAAGGCGTCAGCGGCCAATAAGGTGAGCATCATCGCCGCAATGAAGCCGGGCAGTGCGGCGGCGGTGGCCATCGGGTGGCCATGATCGTCGCGCGCGGCGAGGCTGGCGGCGGCACCGGAGAGCAGCACCAGCAGCAAAAACACCGCCGAGACACCATCAAGCGACAACACCGTGGATTGCCCGGCAAGGCCCAACGGCAGGGTTATGCTGGCGGGAAACGCGCCACCGATCAGTGCTGTAAGATCAATCACCGCACCCGCCGCGCAGAGCACAAAGCTGCTGGCAAAGGTCAGCCGCGCGCCGATCGCAAACGTGACTGGCACTGCGGCCGTCAGCATCGCCATGACGCAGGTAAGGCCAGGGAGCGCCGCGCTGAGAACGAGATCGCTCATGGCCGAGAGGGCAGAAAAATCGACACGTCTATTTCTAGCAACACATGGTGCCATGCCGGAAGGGCGCGCGTGCTGAAATGCGCATGCAACCCCTTGCATCCGCCACGGCTGCCGCAACGTAACAGCGATATGAACGCTCGTATGATCCGAACCGCAGCCCTGCTGCTTGCTTCTGCCGTGCTGCCATCCTGCGCGCCGGTTGATGCCCTCAACGCCTCCATCGCCACGGATGGGATGCGCATTGACCAGGATATTCGCTATCAGCCCGGTGCGATGGGGCTGATGGATGTTTATCGTCCGGCACATGCCAGCGAGAAATTGCCGTTGGTGGTGTTCATCTATGGCGGCGCGTGGCGCAGTGGCAGCAAGGCGATGTATCGCTTTGCCGCTGTGCCGCTGGCGCGGGCTGGGATGGTGGTGGTGGTGCCGGATTATCGCAAAGTGCCGGATGTGCGCTTCCCCGAATTTCTCGACGACAATGCGCATGCGGTGGCGTTTGCGCGCGAACATGCCGCCGAATGGGGGGCGGACCCTGAACAGCTGTTTCTGATCGGCCATTCGGCTGGCGGCTACAACGCGCTGATGCTGGGCCTTGATCCGCATTATCTGGCCGATGCGGGGCTAGCGCCGCACGCGGTGAAGGGTGTGATCGGCATGGCAGCGCCGGCCGATTTCCTGCCGTTGGACGATCCGGACACAATCGCTGCATTCGGCAATGCGCCCGATCCCGCGCTGACGCAGCCGGTGAATTTCGCACGTCCGGATGCGCCAGCGCTGCTGCTGTTGCATGGCGATCAGGATGATACGGTGTATCCGCGCAACGCTGTGGCGCTATCACGCCGGATGCGGGCGGTGGGCGGGGAGGTGGCGTTTATCCGCTATCCCAATCTCGGCCATATCGGCTTGGTGACGGCGCTTGCCCCATTGTTTGAGGGGCGCGCCACGGTGCGCGAGGATATTGTGACGTTTATCAAGAAATAGGGCGGCCGCGTGCAGCCCGCCTTATCCCCTTACAACGCAGCGACCCTGCCGCCCCAGGTTGGCAGTAAATCCGCACCGGGCTGGTTGTTCGGCCCAAACAGTAGGTCTGGCCGCAGGGCGTAGAGGAATTCTGCCGGGTTGGAGCTGTCGATCAGCACCACCAGATCGACCGAATCGAGCGAGGCCAACTGCGCCGCGCGCACCGCTTCGGGCGATTGCTGGACGGCGGGGGTGTCGCGTTCGAGGGCCACCACCAGCCTGTCCGACTCCTTGCGGGCGTGGGTCAAGCGGGTCAATTCAGCTTCATCAAGCGTGCTGAAGCGGCCGACAATCACCGCAGTCTGCCAGCCTTCACGTCGCCAGTTTTCCACCCGGTTGGCTGCCGCCTCTAGGGTTACGACTTTGCGCAAGGCGCTGCCCTGCGGCGTGATCGCGGCTAGCAAATCGCCCTCGCGGGCCACCGAAATGCCGCCGCGCCCAAGGACGACGAGGCTGGCGATGCTTGCAATTTTGGCGGCCAGCGGCAGGTCCAGACCGGCCGCCAATGCCGCGGCCAACGCGGAGACGGCGGTGTCGCCAGTGCCGGACACATCGCGCAGGTCGCCCGCTTCGATGCGCAGATGGAGTGCGCCGCTGTCGTCCACCAAGGTCATGCCGTCATCGGCACGGTTGACCAGCACGGCGCCAAATGTGTGGCGCTGGCGAAGTTGCTCGGCGGCGGCGGCGATGGCGTCGTCATTGGACAGTCGGGTGCCGACAAAGCGCGCCAATTCGTCCAGGCTCGGCGTTACCACGTCTGCCCCGGCGAAGCGGGCGTAATCGCCGATGCGGGTATCGACCACAACGCGACGGCCGGTGCTGCGCGCGATGGTGATGATGTGCGAGGGCATATCACCCGCCAGCACACCTTTGCCGTAGTCTGACAGCACGGTGACGGTGGTGGCGGCCATCGCGTCTCGTAGAATGCGCAGCATGCGTTCGGCGAGTTTGGTGTGGATTGGCGAGGCATCTTCGCGGTCGGTGCGCAGCAATTGCTGGCCTTGTGCGACGTAGCGGGTTTTGCGCGTTGTCACCCGGCTGCCCTGCACCAGCAG
>CAIZGT010000465.1 GCA_903932545.1 uncultured Rhodospirillales bacterium | reverse complement strand
TGACACGGGGAAGGTCACAGGTTCAATCCCTGTATCGCCCACCATTCCCCCTCCGTTGGTTGTTTTCAACTCAGCTCCGACCTTGCAAAAACGGATTGCCGAGGCGTTCGGCGCCGAAGGTTGAGCCTTCGCCGTGGCCGCAGATGAAGCCGATATCGTCGCCCAGCGGCAACAGCTTGCTTTCGATCGCGCCGATCAGCGCGTCGTGGTCGCCGTAGGGGAAATCCGTCCGTCCGACGCTGCCTTTGAACACCACATCTCCCACCAGCGCCACGCGCTGGGATTTCTCGATATAGACCAATGAGCCGGGCGAGTGGCCGGGGCAGTGCAGCACGTCGAAATGCAGGCCCCCCAGGGTGATCTCCTCGCCCTGTGTGAGGTAGCGATCCGGGGTGCAGTTGCGCAGGCCGGTCATACCGTATTTTGCAGCTTGCGCTTCAATGTCTTCAAGCAGGAATTGGTCGCGCTTGTCCGGCCCGACAATCGGCGTGGGGGGCAAATTCCTCAGCGCCCGCGCGGCATCGATCTCGCCTTTAAGGGCCTTCGCACCGCCGGCATGATCGAGATGGCCGTGGGTGAGCACGATCAGCTCTGGCAGCAGATCGAGCCTGCGCAGTGCATCGAGGATGCGGCCGGGCTCACCGCCTGGGTCCACCACCATGCACGCTCGGGTGTCCTTGTCCCAGACGATGCTGCAATTCTGCTGAAACAACGTCACCGGCACGACGGCAATTTGGATTTGGGTCATCAATCAGAATCCGGCGAAAAGAGACGTGGACAGATAGCGCTCGGCGAATGACGGGGCGATGGCGACGATGAGCTTACCAGTGTTCGCCGGCTCGCGCGCCAGATCAAGCGCCGCGCGCAGGGCGGCACCAGAGGAAATGCCGATCGGCAAGCCCTCCATCGCCGCACAGCGCCGCGCAGTGGCCACCGCCTCGCGCTCGGAGACGCGAATCACGCCATCCATTAGCGCTATGTCGAGATTGACGGGCTGAAAGCCCGGCCCGATGCCCTGCACGCCGTGCGGCCCTGGCTCGTCACCGGAGAGCACCGCACTCTCGGCGGGCTCGACGACGAACATACGCAGCCCGGCTTTGCGCGGTTTCAGACGGCGGGCGATCCCGGTCATGGTGCCGCCGGTGCCAGCGCCGCCGACGATGATATCGACCCGGCCTTGCGTGTCCGCCCAGATTTCTTCGGCAGTGGTGGCCTCATGGATATCGGGATTGGCCGGATTGTCGAATTGGCGCGGCATCCAGGCATCCGGTGTGGAGGCGACGATTTCCTCTGCCTTGGCAATTGCGCCCGCCATGCCGGATTTCGCCGGGGTGAGCACCACCACGGCCCCCAGCAGCCGTAGCATTTTGCGGCGCTCGATGGAGGCGCCCTCGGGCATTGTGACCAATAGGCGATAGCCGCGTGCGGCGGCCACGAATGCCAGCGCGATGCCGGTGTTGCCGGAGGTTGGCTCCACCAGCGTGGAGCGATCGGGCGCAATGAGCCCTTCTTGCTCGGCTGCCGTGACCATCGCAAGGCCGATGCGGTCTTTCACGGAGCCGAGCGGATTGAAGAATTCGAGCTTAAGCGCGAGCTCGGCCACCAGGGCATCAGCCTTCGCGAGCCGCGGCACGCCGACCAATGGCGTGGCCCCGATGGTTTCAAGAATACTGCCGTAGATCTGGCCCCTTGGCGCGGGCATCGGCGGCGGATTGGCGTCGGTGGGCGATGACTTGTTCATGGAAACAACTTACCACATGTCGTATGCGTGGTTTACGCGCGGATTCGGCGCGCCGAAAGGGAGAGTTGCATGTTGATCCGCAGGGATCGCGCGATGGTGGCGGTGACGATCATGCTCGACATCGCTTTTCACGCCGGACGCGCCGGCACCGTCAGTGCCGCCGACCTCGCCGAACGCCTCGGCCTTGCCCGTCGCGGCATGGAACCGCTGTTACAGGCGCTCTCCCGCGCTGAACTGCTCGACTCGGTGCGCGGCCCGCGCGGCGGCTACCGGCTGGGCCGACCGCGCCGTGATATCAGCGTGGCGGAGATTGCGGCAGTGGCCGTGGGCATTGGTGCGGCAGAACCCAATGATGGCAATGATGGCCCGGTGGGTGATCTGCAAACCAAGGTGATCGATGGTCTGTGGGACGAATTGGACCAGGTAGCCCGGATTGCGCTTGAGAGCTTGACGCTTGACGATCTGATCAAACGCGCCGCAGCCAAAGGCCTGCGTCGCCCCAGCGATGAGCCGATTACGTTTGCAATCTAGGCGGCTCAGCCGACGACAAGTGCGGCCATACCCGCCATTGACAGCACATCCAGCACGCGGCGCCAAAACGACGGTTGTGCAGCGCTCGGTGTGACAGCCTGTGACGTTTGCGCATCGATGAGCGGATATGCGGAATTGATGGCGTTCATCTGTCAAATTCCCATTTCACATTTGGTATTGCAGATATAGATTATATATCTGCGAAATCAATATGTGAATTAGGCTTGGCTCCCATATCGGGTGTGAAGCTCGGCACTGGAGAATGACATGACGCCGCCTGATGGGATTCCCAATCCGGTTCAAGCTGCCCCGGTTCAGTCCAAACTCTCCGGCGTTGAGACGCTGAAG
>CAIZGT010000464.1 GCA_903932545.1 uncultured Rhodospirillales bacterium | reverse complement strand
GGTGATCAAACTCCGCCACGCCCTTCTGTCTCTTTTGGCCCTCGCAGCCTTGCTCGGGGGCATTTTGCTGACCAGCCATTATTTGGCCAGTCAGGACAGCGCCGATCTGGCCGATGGGGAGATCGCCGAAGACGGCCCGGTGCCAATCCCGCCCATTCCCCCACGCATTGCCGAGGGCGAGGATTACGACAAATGCCTCAGCATGCTGACCACCGACCCCGCCACAGCGGCGAATTTTGCCGAAGCCTGGGAGGCCACCGGCGGCGGTGATCCCGCCACACAATGCCTCGGTCTGGCCGATGTGGCGCTGGGAGAGCCCGAACAAGGCGCTGAGATTTTGGAGAAATTGGCTGCCACCAGCAAAGGCTCGCTGCTGTCGCGTGCCACGATCTTGGCCCAAGCGGCGCAGTCGCGCATGGTCGCCGATGATGCCGAACACGCCTTTGAGGACGACACGCGCGCCCTGGCCCTGGCACCGCACAACGCCGACACCTTGCTTGATCGCGCGATGGCAGCGTTGCTGCTCGACCGCATCCAGACCGCCATCGACGATACTACCGCCGCCCTCGACATCGACCCACGCAGACCCGATGCCTATGTCTTGCGCGGCACATCGTGGCGGCGGGTAGAGCGGTGGGAATTGGCGCGCGACGATATCGACCGCGCGCTCGCAATCGATGCAGATTTGCCCGATGCCCTGCTTGAACGCGGCATCATTCGCCAACATGCCCGCGAATTGCGCAACGCGCGGGCGGATTGGCAGCGGGTAATGGTCCTGGCGCCAAACTCGCCAATTTCTGATCTCGCGCAGCAGAATTTGGATCTGCTAGAGGCTGGCCCTCCGCGCTGATCAGGCACGCGGATGGGCCAAGCTAAGGCTTACTCCAACCGCCACCCAGATCCTGCACCAGCGTGACACTCGCCACCAATCGCTGTTGTTGCAGCGCAATCAGCGTTTGCTGATCGGTCAGCAGCGTGTTCTGAGCGGTGATCACCGCCGTGTAGGCGATTGTGCCCGCGCGATACTGGTTCAGCGCAACCTCCACCGCCTGCCGCGCCAATCGCACCGCTTCCAACTGGGCTGCGTATTGATCTTGCAGAATGCGCAGGGTGGAAAGCTGATCCTCCACCCCTTGGAACGCGGTGAGCACAATCTGTCGATAATTCGCCACCGCCTGATCATACGCCGCCCGCGCCGCACGTACCGTGGCGGAGCGCGCACCGCCATCCAGCAAGGTTTCGCTGGCTGATGCGCCCAACGACCACACCCGATTGGCGGTCTCAAACAGCGTGGACAGCGGATTGCCAGAAAATCCATAAATCGCAGAGAGCGACACCTGCGGATAATACGCGGCAATCGCCACACCAATTTGCGCGTTTTGGGACGCCATTATCCGCTCGGCCGCCGCAATGTCTGGCCGACGTTCCAGCAATTCTGACGGAATGCCAGTCGGCACCACCGGCACCTCCTGCGTGAACTTACCCGGTGGGATTGAGACGCCCGCAGGCGGACGGCCTGCCAACACGGCAATGGCGTGTTCCAACTGGGCGCGCTGAACACCCGCATTTATCTCCGCTGAAATCGCCCCCTGAAGCTGGGCTTGCGCCGTAATCAGATCACTGCGGGCGGCAGTGCCGACATTATATTGGTTGGTCGCGATCTGCAGCGCGCGACGGAAATCCGCAACCGTGGTGTCGAGAATGGCCTTGAGTGCCTCTGCCGCCCGCAGCGCGAAGTAATCCTGCGCCAGCAATGCCTGGGCTGCGAGAGTGGCGTTGGCCAAATCTGCTGCACTGGCCTGCGCCAGTGCCGTGTCCGCCTCAATCGTGCGCCGCAGCTTGCCCCAGACATCAATCGTCCAGCTTGCCGTCAACTCTGCTGTGTTGGTGGTGCGGGTGCGGCTGGCAAAGCCGCTACTGCTCGCACTCTGCCCGCGCGTGACGCCCGGCGCTGTTGCAAGGGTTGGAAACAGCGCCGACTGCGCCTCCCCAACCACTGCCAACGCCTGATCATAAGCCGCAACCGCCGCCTGCACATTCTGATTCGAGATCGCCACCTGGGCTTCCAGACGATCAAGTTCTGGGTCGTGATAGATCGCCCACCACGCCCCACGGTCGGCGCTGTCAGCAGGGTTGGCCGGTTTCCAGCCAGCGAGCTCCTTGAATTCCGGCGCGGTGATCGCCGCCGGGCGCTCATAATCAGGGCCAACCGCACACCCCGCAGACAGGAGCAGCGAGCAGAAGACAAGGCGTTTCATTCCGCTGGCTCCGGAGCAGTATCGGGGAAATTCCGTGCCCATTTCTGGGCCGCCCACAGGCGAAAACGGTCGAGATAGAGATAGACCACCGGCGTTGTGTAGAGCGTGAGGATCTGGCTCACCACCAAACCACCGACAATGGAAATCCCCAGCGGATGCCGCAGTTCGCTACCGTCGCCATGCCCCAGCATCAGCGGGATCGCACCCAGCAAGGCCGCGGCGGTGGTCATCATAATCGGGCGGAAGCGCAGGCGGCAGGCTTCCACAATCGCCGCCCGCGACTCCAAACCGCGCTCACGCTGTGCCTGGAGCGCGAAATCGATCATCAGAATCGCGTTTTTCTTCACGATACC
>CAIZGT010000463.1 GCA_903932545.1 uncultured Rhodospirillales bacterium | reverse complement strand
TAATGTCGTAATTTGTAAGATCGAACTGAATTCGCTTGTTAACACACTTTGGCAGACACGCAAAGCAAGCGCGCCCAAGTTGAGGCGACGCGGATCATTTGTGGCGCACCAGCCGGGTGGCTATCACCCGCCAATTGACGCCTAGCCCCCCCCTCCCTTACGAGTTCAGCATATATCGGCCGGGAGATACCAATGTCACAACGCCCGCACCTCGCGGTGATTGCCGCGCTTGTCGCCTTCACACTTGGATTGCCGCTCGCCCAGGCGCAGACGATCAAGGTTGGCCTTACCCTCTCCGCCACCGGCCCCGCCGCCTCGCTCGGGGCCGCACAGCGCAATTCGGTGGCGCTGTTTCCAAAGCAGATTGCAGGCCATGATGTGCAATACATCACCCTCGATGATGGCTCCGACGCCTCGCGCGCGGTGGCCAACACCCGCAAGTTGATCGATGAGGAGAATATCGACCTCATCATCGGCTCCTCCATCACGCCGGGCTCACTGGCGATGATTTCGGTGGTGGCGGAAAAGGGCGTGCCGATGATCTCCACCGCGGCCTCAGGCAGCATCATCGCGCCGATGGATGCCGGGCGGCATTGGGTGTTCAAAACCCCGCAGAATGATGGGTTGATGGCGGATGCTATCGTGGCGCACATGAAGGCGGCGGGCGTTAAGTCAGCGGCGTTCATCGGTTTCAGCGACGCGTATGGCGACGGCTGGCTCAAAGAATTCCGCCGTGCCGCCGAAGCCGGTGGTATCACCCTGACCGACGAAGAGCGCTATGCGCGACCGGATACGTCCGTCACCGGCCAAATCCTGAAAATCATGGCGTCGCACCCGGATGTGGTGTTGGTTGGCGGCGCGGGCACACCGGCTGCGTTGCCGCAGAAAACGCTGCGCGAGCGTGGTTTCAAGGGCGTGATCTACCAAACCCATGGGGCGGCCAATACCGAGTTTCTCAAAATTGGCGGCAAGGATGTGGAGGGCACTATCCTGCCCTCCGGCCCGTTCCTCGTGGCAAGCCAGTTGCCGGACAGCAACAAGGTAAAGCCCGTCGCGCTCGACTACACGCAGCGTTATGATGCGATGTATGGCGCGGGCACCGTCAGCACATTCGGTGCCAATGCGTTCGACGCGATGCTGCTGTTCCAAGCGGCGGTGCCCACGGCGCTGGCGCATGGCAAACCCGGCACCGCAGAATTCCGCGCGGCGCTGCGTGATGCGATTGAGGCCACCACGGGTGTGGTGCTCAACCACGGTATTTCCACCATGTCGGCCACCGACCACAACGGCTTCGACACCTCAGCGCGGGTGATGGTGACGATCCAGAACGGGGCGTGGAAGCTGCTGCCGTAACGTGATCGACTTCGACACCGCTTTGGCCCTGTTGCAAGACGGGGTGGTGAACGGCGCGGTTTATGGGCTGCTCGCTCTGGCTTTGGTGCTGGTGTTCGCCATCACGCGGGTGATTTTGATCCCGGTTGGTGAACTCGTCTCCTTTGCCGCTCTCACCTATGCGGGCCTGGACAACGCCACGACACCTGCGGCGCTGCTGTTGTTGGCGGGCCTGGGGATCGCCGCATTTCTGCGTTCGGTTTGGACTGCGCGTGATCGCGTGGCGCTGGCGGTGGAGACCTTGCTGCTGCCGGCAGTGATCTGCATCGTGGCCTGGCAAATCGCGCCGCTTCATCTGCATGTGGCAGTGAAGGCTGCGCTGTCGGTGGCCATTGTGGCACCGATGGCCCCGCTGCTTTACCGCCTCGCCTTTCGCCCGCTCGCCACCGCCTCGGTGCTGGTGCTGCTGATGGCGGCCGTTGGCGTGCATCTGGCACTGACCGGCCTTGGACTGCTGACATTCGGCCCGGAAGGCGCACGCGGGACGGCGTTTTCTGAGGATATGTTCGAAGCCGGGCCACTCTTTATTCCCAGTCAGACGATGTTCGTGCTCGGCTTTGCAGCTCTGGCAATCGCCGGGCTTTGGGCGTTTTTCCGCTTTACGCTGAGCGGCGCAGCGCTCCGGGCAACCGCGATTAGCCGCCGGGGGGCCATTTTGGTCGGCATCGCCCCAGAGCAATCCGGCTTGCGCGCGTTCTGGCTCGCCGGACTGATCGCCAGCGCCTCGGGCGTGCTGATCTCACCGCTGACAACAATCTATTACGATGGCGGGTTTCTGATCGGGTTGAAGGGTTTTGTGGCGGCGATCATCGGCGGCCTCGCCTCCTATCCGATTGCGGCGGCGGCGGCGATTGTGGTCGGCGTGGTGGAGAGTTTCAGCGCGTTTTGGGCGAGTTCGTTCAAAGAGGTGATCGTGTTCACGGTGATCATCCCCGTTCTGCTGTTCCGCTCCTTGGGGCGCTCGCGCAGCCATCACGCGGAGGGCGAGGGGGAATGAGCCTGTATTGGGTCTCGCTCGCCAACCAAATCGGCATTGCCGCGATCATCGCGCAGGGCATCGTGGTACTGACCGGCGTTGCCGGGATGACGAGCTTTGCGCAGGCGGCGTTGATGGGGTTTGGTGCCTACACCACCGCTATTCTCTCCACCCATTACGGCCTGTCACCCTGGCTCGGCCTGCCCGCCGCGTTGCTGGTATCGGGTGTGGGAGCCTGGGCAATGGGGGCGGTGACGCTACGGCTGTCAGGTCATTATCTAGCACTTGGCACCATCGCATGGAGTGTCGCGCTCTATTACCTGTTCGCCAATCTCGACCTTCTGGGCCGCAATGACGGGATTTCAGGCATTCCGCCGCTCTCGATCCTGGGCTGGAAACTGATCGACGTGCGGGCCTCGTTCGCGGTAATAGCGCTTTGCCTCGCGGCATCTTATGCCGCCAGCCGCAATCTGCTGCGCGGGCGATCCGGGCGGGCGATGCGCGCGCTGCAGGGCGGGGCCACGGCGGCGGCGAGCATGGGGGTGGATCTGGCGCGGGTGCGTCAAATTTTGCCTTAGCCGCGCCGCTAGCGATAAGTTGTCCAGCATTTGCAATGCCTTCTGCTAGGGTATTGGTTAATTGGGCTGCATAAATTGCTGCACCTGCGTTTAATTGTACGATGTCTC
>CAIZGT010000462.1 GCA_903932545.1 uncultured Rhodospirillales bacterium | reverse complement strand
GGCGAGGTCGTCGGCGATGTTTTGCGCAGTGGAGAGAGCGGTTTCGACCAGGGCGGAGGCCTCGTCGCGCAAAACGGCACAGGTGATGCGGTAGGGGATCCAATTCGGGCGACGGTAATCAGCCTCGAAGCGAGAGATCACCGCAGAATAGAAGAAATCTTGCCAGCTGAGCGGCCAGACGCTGCCCTCGGCGCGCATCAGATCGAGCGCATGGGCACGTAGCGTGGCATCAGTACCCGTAAAGATACCGGACCAAGTGATCGGCGCATCGTCGCGGCCCATCGCGTCGATGATACGCCCGCCGCCGGGGAGGCGATGGACGATGAGGCTTTGTGCGCCGCCCCAGGTGATGGCGGCGGGAAGTTCGAAGTCGGTGAACTGGATTGGGCCGAGCAGGAGGCTGGGGATGGACATTATTGACCTCCTTGCACGGCACCGGGCCAGGCGATGCCCAGATTAGGGTCAAAGCTTGTGCCCCCCGCGCTGGGGCGATTGGCTTCACGGGCGAGGTGATTGGAGAGCCAGTGACCGACATATTCGCCGTCGAGATACACTGGGCCACCGGAGGAGTGGGAGGATTGGGCGGGGGGTGGCGGGGCGAAGCTCGTGGACTGATTGGGCGCGGATTGAGGTGGCGGGGGGGCGTTCGGTGCGTCTGACAAGGATGGGGCGGAGGGTGGCAAGCGCTGAGCAACGAGCGATGCCGCGGCCAATTGGCGCGGGGCGGTTGGAATCACTGCCGGGGCGCTTGGCTTGATTGCTAAGCTGAGTGGGGCGGTGGGGCTGATCGCGATCGCTGGAGCGACGGTTGGCGATGGCGTTGTGGTTGAAGATGGCGTTGCAGAGGTGGCGGGTTGCGCTTCGCTCACCCACCCCACGGGTGGGGCGGCGGATTGTGAGGGTGGGGTGATGCGGATGATGGGTGCGGCGCGTGGAGCGGGCTCGAATGATGAGGGTGGGGATGGGGCAGAGATGGCGGATGGCGCTTCGCTTATCCGGCCTACGGGTTGGGATTGGGTCTTTCTGGCTGGCTGCGGGAATGGGGCCATTGTGGTGAGGGCGCGCAGGCCTTCGGCGGAATTGGCGACAGCGCGGTCTAGCACGGCGAGGTCGGCGCGGATGGTGTTGAGGCCTTCGCTGACGCCGTTATCTAGCGCCAATCGGATGCCGATCAGGTAGTCGTCCATCAGTTTTCTCCGCGAAGGGCTGCGACGGCGGCGGCACCGATGCGCTGGGCGATGCCGGGGCCAGCGATGGCGGCCAGAGGGCCGAAGCTAGGGCGGGGCAGAAGTTTTGGCGTGCCGTGTTCTTGGACGGCGGCAACCGGGTCGTTGCTGAAGATGATGGCTTCGTTATCCGTGATCTCAGACTGGATGCTGTTGTGCAGCGTGCCGGTTTGCAGCCAGGGATGGGTGTGCGGGCCGCCGGGCTCGGTGCTGAGGATGTCACGCAGGGCTTCAGTGAGGGCACCGACTTCGGCGGCAAAGGCGAGGCTGATGGCGTGATCGACGCGAGCACTCAGATCGGAGAACTTCATGCGCGCTTGCTCCATTCCATGCGGGTGAAATCGAAGTCGCCGCCATCGAGACAGCCCAAGGCGACGATCCAGCCGAGGCGGTCTTCGGCGGGCAGAGAGAAGGCGACGTCGAACGGCACCCCGTTCCGGAGGAGGTAGAGACAATCCACCAGATCAGGGTGCCTGCTCAGTTTCCCGCGTGGGTCGCCAGATCGACTTCCGCTTCGGGCTTGAGGGCTTGGGCAACGGCGCTGATGCCCTCGTCACCCAAACGGGCGACGAGGGCTTCGATTTGCGCCTCGTTGGTTGGTGGCGGCACAGGTATGGTGTCGATCTCGGTGACGGCACAGGCAAGGGTTGCCATGCCGAGCCAGAGCGGGTTCTGCGCCAGTATGGGCCCGGCGGCTTTGAACAAGCGGAGCTTGTCCAAGGACGTCAGGCGACGCAAAGCCAGGGTTCGGCCAAGACTATCTTGCGTGCCGATCACAGGCGATGCTGCAGCGAGGTGTGATTGTGCGGGGGTCATGCGTTAACTCGCTGGTGGCACTTGGTGGGATGCAAATCGGCATCCCAGCCTCCGAGGGCCTGGTTAGACGCGGATTCGGCGGGCGGCGAAGAAGTCCAGGCGCTGTTTAACGCTCTGATCCCCGCGCCACTGGCCGGATTGGGTGAGTTTGAATACCACCTGATTGAACTGGTAGGTGCTGGTGCTGCCATCGGGTTCGGAAATGTATTGGTAGAGCGTGCCTGTTGGCACCGCACTGCCTTGCACATACGCGGCTTCGATCTGGGCGATGAAATCATCCACCGCTGAGTTGCCGCGCTCGAGGTCGAAATGGCCGTCCCAGCCTTTGGGCAGTTCAGCGGCGAGCTGGGAGCCATCGATACGGTCAACCCGGATTGGGGCGGTGAGTTGGCGGGCTTCGAAGCCGGTGACATGGGTGAGATCGATGCGGCCATAGGGACCGATCACCACGAGTTGGCAGTCGCGGCCGACGGAAAAGACGGTGCTGGTCATCGTGGGCGTTCCTTATGCGCTGAGGCTGCCGGGCGCGCCGGGAAGGGTTTGGCGGGAGACCTGCACGGTCTGGCCGCCTTCGATGTTAACGATGAATTTCTCGTTGATCGCCTGATACTACACCTGCGCGTTGGACTGGACGTAGCCGAGGCCGGTGCGGCTGAGCGGGTTGTTCGACACATCGCAGATGACACTGAACGGCAGCGAGCCATCCGGGCTGCCGAGCATGCCCTGACTGAGCATGGCTTGCAGGAAGCTCAGCTGGGTGGCGCGGATACGGCGGAACAGCGACTGATTGATCACCTGACCGACATACTGGCCCATCCCCGAGGCGAGGGTGGCGGCGATGTAGTTGGTCAGGCGGGTGTAGTTGTCGCCATTGGTCGCTGCATTCGAGCTGGAATTATGGCCACCGCGCACGCCCCAGAAGCGGCCGGAAGGCTGCGGGTTGGCGATGACGTCAATACCAGCAGACAGTAGTACGCTGAGCTCAGCGGAGGAGTAGCTGCTCGCCTGCGTGGTGCCGGGCGCGCCAGATTTCTGGGTGCCGATGATGCCAAAAAGTGGCTTGTTGAGACTTGACTGTTCGGGCGAGAGATTCGCCAGACGACCGGCGACGAAGCCTTGCGGGCTGGTGAGGCGCTGGGTGGCGTTGGCTTGGTCGTTCCACCAAATCCAGTCACCAAACATCAGCTTGCAGGCGTAGGTGTCTAAGCCTGCCGTCTGTTTGACGGTGACGGCGTTGGAGATGTTGTCGGACGCAGGGCCGGTGAGGATCATATAGATACCCTCCTGCAGGCCGAATGCGGCTTGGGTGGTCCACTGCGACGGGTCATCAGTGTCGGCCAGAACTCCGATTGAGCAGCCTTGGCCGCGCAGGGCATACATGCCGTGGCGGGGGACGATGTCCGTGCCGACGAGTGTGGCAGCAGTGGCGGCGGAGGCGCCGTCAGTGCCTGGCGTGCCGCTGGCGAACGTGGTGGTGAATGCGGTGGGCGTCACAGAAGTGGCACCGGTGGTGGCGACGACGAGTTGGCTGGGGCCGCGCTGGATCGACGTGCCGGAATTGATGGCGGTGGCGAGGTTGTTCCAGAACGCCGCGCCGCCGCCGCTGATGTTGTCAAACACTTCGGGCTGTTTGCCGGGAAGTGCCAATGTCAGACGCCAAGTGTTGGCTTGGCTGCCGGTGCCGAGGGTCACGCTGATCAGGTTGCCAAGGCTGCCGGTGTAGAGTGCCACCAGGGTGAAGCCGGTACCGGGCAGCGTGAGGGTGGCTGCGGTATCGGTGCCATCGGTGGCGCGGACGCAGCGGAAATTTGAAGCACCCTGCTGCACGGCAGTGGCGATTTGGGTGCCCATGTCATATTTGCGGGCGAGCAGCGGGCCGAAATTGCTGGCGTAGTCGCTCATCGTGCCGACAATCACCGGCTGGCCCACCGGCCCCCAGCTGGCGGTGCCAACGAGGCCGATGACGTTGGTTGGCACGCCGTTGAGCACGAGATTCTGTGGCGGGACGATCTGCACGTAGAGATCCGGCACAACGAGGGCAGTGGTGTTGATGCTGCCTTGTTGGACAATCGGCATGGATCAGGCCTCCTTCGGCGTGGGAATGCGGACCACATGGTCGGCATAGGGCGAGGCCAGGATGCTGGCGATGTCGGTAGCGTCGGTGATGACGCTACCCTTCGCGTGCGGACCAAATGGCCGCACGACAACGAGATGAAGATTCATAATGTGTCCTTCAGCCGAGGAGGGATTTTGGAACGGAGCCTTTGGGCAGGAACTGGCTGTCGCCGAAGATCAGTGCCGGCAGGGTTTGGGTGATGCTGGTTGCGTATTCGACCTCAAGCAGCAGATCGCGGCGGTAGAGATTGGCGTTTTGGCTTTGATCAAAGACCAGCGTGCCGTTTCCACGCAGCCTAGCGGCTGTGCCGTCCGGGAGCGTGAGGAAGGCAAATTGTGAGAGTCCTTGGTCGATGATACTTGCTGTGGCGTCACGCGATGTGGGAGTGGGGCACCAGCAAGACAGACGGAAGGTTTGCAGCTGTCGGCGGGTTTCGGATTGGGTTAGCTGATCGGCGACAACGCGGCCGATGACGCTACCGGCGCCGGGGATGGTGAGCACGGCGCCGTTGATCTGCGCGATGCGGTTGGTGCTGATATAGGCGGCGAGCGTGGCGGCAACGCCTTCTGGGGTGTCACCCCGCTGGGTGCGGTGGACATAGGCGGTGTTATCGATCAGCAAACCCGCTACCTGCCCCAGTGTTGCGGTGCCGCCGACGGTTGCGGTCTGGCCGCTGACACTCAAGGTCAATGTGGGGATAATCGGGGCGCTAGGCGCGGGTGGGTCGAGGTAGCGTGTGGTGAGGCGGTGGCCGCGCGCATCGGGAAAGACGGTGATGTTGATATTGCCCGCAGCCAGATCGATGTTCAGTGCCGATGGATTGGGCCAACCGCGATAGACGCGGGTGAGCGCGCCAATGATGGAGGGCGCGTTGGTGCCTTGCGGGTAGATCAGCGACTCAACCAGATTGGCGATGCTGGTCTCCACATCGGAGAGATCGGCCATGCTGCGCTCCCCTTAGGTTGAGACTTGCTTGACCGTCAGGCGAGTGCCGTATTCGGTGGTTTCGATCGTGGCGACGACGCCGGTGCGGCCCTGGTCGTCAGTGACGATGTCAGTGGGCAGCAAAGCGAGATCAAGGCTCGGCGGCAGCAGGACTTGCCACATGCCGGGGTTCATCTCGGCTGGGATGGATGCCATTCCAGTTCCTTGACTGCCTGCCGCCAAGATTGAGGCCGGCCAGTCGGTGGCGAGGACGGTATCTAGGGCGGTGACGGTGCCGCCGTAGATGTTGACGCCAGGATAGCTTGCCGAGGCTGGTCGCTTAATCGTCACGCGGCGCGGGGCGTGGACGCATAGGACGGGTAGCAGAGGCTGCTGAGCTGCGATGAAGAAGATCTTACGATCGGTGCGGCGCAGCAAAATGTCGCCGGGCTGGGTGTAAGCGGCGTCGAGGGCGGCTTCCCAGAGTGGGTCGGTCGCCGGAACCGGACGGCGGACGCGACCACCGAGAGGAAGGAAGATGACGTTCAGCCGGAGACGGAAATGGGATTGGTGGGTAGGATGGTCTGGCCCCATCGGGCGATACAGATCACAGGGCAGACCGATCCGGGCGGCCGCGCGACCGGCGGCTGAATAGATGCGGTCTTGCAGGTGGATACCGTCCATCACACCACCATTCGCAGGCCGCTGTCACCCAAGGCAGGGCCGGGTGGAACGCCGAGAAACGCGCATAGGCGGCGGCGCCAATCGTCGAACAGCCGCGTCCGCTCGGCGACTTCCCGGGCGTTGCGCACCCAAGCCGCGGCGCTGTCGGTGTCGAGCGTGGCCGATGCGGACGTGACGGCGGATTCGAGTTGGCCGAGGGTGGAGATGTAGGTGCGCGCCACGGTCTCTTCGGCTGTAGAGAGGCGTTGGAGGCGGTATTCCAGCATGCCGTAGGCCTGATAGAAGCGCCAATTGCTGAAGCCGCCATTGCCGATGCCATAGGCGGGGTAGCCGGCATGGCGTCGTAGATCGGTCAGTTCGGACTCGGTGAACGGCATGATGGCTCCTTGGGCTCGATTGAGCGGCGGGAGGTGGGATGTCCGAGATGCAACGACCTAGGGACATCCCACCCTACAAAGGATCAGCCGAGATGTTCGATCATCACCGCGCGCTTGAAGTTGGCGTTGGTCGCGGTGGGGATTGTCAGCGGGGTGGTGGTGGTGTCGGACGGCGCGCAGAAGCCGCCGATCCAATACCAGGACTGCGCGATGATCTGCTGGAGGCGGTCAATCGGCTCGCGGGTGACCATCGCCACCCCGTCCACCACGGAAATGATGCTGTCGGAGGGGGCGACATCAGCTTCTGCAATCCCCGCGAAATCGCCTTCGATCAGCGCGCCCTTGCCGCAGACGATCGGTCGTCGGATCACAGCGCCGGACAGCGTGGGGTGAGCTTGAACATAGGCCTCGTTGGTGGGGATAAAGCGCAGGCCAAGGAAATCGTTGACCATGCCCTTCTTGAACACCTGGTTGGCGGAAGTAGCGCCCGTGAACAACTGGCGGAAGGCGCTGTCGGCAAACAATTGGCGCGCCGAGAGAGGGTCCAAATAGCAGTTAAAGGCACCGTCGATTTCCGGCACTGCGTTGAGACGCAACTGGGCAACGGCATTTAGCAGCGTGGACATGTCGAGCGTGTCGCCCGCGACAATGCCGGTGGTGGTGGTGCGGCCATTGGGACGCAGAATGGAGGATGCGGTGGCAGCGGTGACGGCGTTCAGCGCGGTGCCGTCCGAAATCGAGACGGTGCTGCTGAAGGTCAATACGCCCGAG
Organism: uncultured Rhodospirillales bacterium; assembly: GCA_903932545.1. Lineage (GTDB taxonomy): Bacteria > Pseudomonadota > Alphaproteobacteria > Acetobacterales > Acetobacteraceae > CAIQQQ01. The sequence goes on along the minus strand of CAIZGT010000462.1, from coordinate 3,655 downwards.
ATACCGTTCGGCGCGGTGGAGGCGTTTGTGGCGTCAGCTGATGTGCCAACAAGGGTGTAGGAGTTTGCGCCGACTGAAACAGTCATGCTCGCCGAGCCACCGACTGTGGTTTGCACGCCGTTGACGAAGGCGGTCTGGAAGCCGCGGATGTCGTCCACCAACAGGTTCGTGCTGGCCGAGGTAAGCGAGATGCGCACGCGGGTGTTGCCACCGAAATAGGCGTTGAACAAGGCGTTGCGGGCAATCTCATCAAGGCTGCGCGCGGCCTGTTCGCCGTTGATCGCGGCGTTGAGCAGAAACTGTGATGCGATACCGACACGCGAGGTGACCATGTTGAGGTCGGTGGTGGCAGCGTAGTGGTTGACGCTGATAGTGTATTGCTCGACGCCAAAAGTTTGTGGCGTGAGGCCGTTGTCGAGATTGGTGTTGCTGGCCGAGACCAACGGGGTGGTGACCGACGGCTTCAGACCGGCGCGGGTTTTGGTGAGAGTTTCACCGATGCCGACTGCGAATTCTTCGCGGTCCGCACACATGCGATAGCCGAGGCGGGAGGTGAGTGCGGATTCGAATTCGCGCTCCAGGAAGCCCTGCTGGATGATCGGCTGCAAAGCGGCGGGGAAGTTTTGAATGCCCATGAGGGGGTGTCCTTGCGAGATTGGGAGTGCAACGCAAAACGCCGCCCTGTGAGGGACGGCGTGGCGGTCGGGAGAAGCTGGAAACGCTCGTGGGCCGATGCGGACGAGCCAGGCGGATCAGCCGAGAGCCGGGGGAGCTTTCTGCCGTGGGGTGAGCCACAGCAAGATGATGACGAGAAGGACCAAAACGGCAGAGGCGGCAAACCGCCCCAGATTTAGCCCGCCATCAGCAAGTGGCTTGTCGAGAAAGTCACCCACCGTCGCGCCGAGCGGTCGGGTGAGAATGAACGCCGCCCAGAACAGCAATGGGCGGGAGAGCGATGTGAAGAAATACATGCCAGCGACAACGGCTATCAGAACTGCAAAGACTTCAGCCCCGCCGATGTAGCCAAGGTTTGCAGAGGTTGCGACCCAATCGCCCAAGGCAGTGCCGAGGGTTTGGGAGAACATGATCGTCGTCCAGTAAAAGACCTCTGCTTTTGCTGTATTGAGATTGTCCACTGCGACCGAGCCCAAGGACCGATACCAAGTGGCCAAGGTAGCGAATAGGAGGACACCCAAGAGGGTTGAACCACCGGCGTAACCGATCCCGAGCGACCGATCGCAAAAATCGGCCAATGTGGTGCCGCAGGTGGTGGTTGCAACAATCACCAACCAGTAAAGCGCGGGATGATAGCGCCGAGCCCTAACCTGCACGGAGACCGAGACGATAAAGATTGCGGCGAAGAACGCGGTACCGAACAGATAGCCCCAATTGAGTGTCATGGTGACGGCATCACCGGCGGTTTCACCGAGTGTGGTGGCCAATATTTTAGTTGTCCAGAATAGAATATTAACTGCAGGCACTTTGCTATATTGGTTTGATTTCGATGAATATGCCACTTCACTATGCCCCAAATGTGCAATAGAGCAGAAAATCACATTATCTACAATTATGATATTCGCTTTTGAGCAGGAGATAGTTAAATTTTATTCATAAAAATTTGATCATTTGTATTTGAATAGGATACACGCAGCTTCATCGGGGCGGACACCTACGCTGCCCCGGATGCAACGAGGCGAACGAAGAGTACACCAAACGCATTGATTTAGCGCCGCTTGAGCAATGCCGCGCGGGCGGATTGCCATTCGGCGTGGGTCATTTCCAGCGCGCGTTTTGCGGCCGGCGGCGTGCTCGGCGGCGCTGTGCCGAGACTTGAGGTGGTGGCTTGACGGAACAGCCACGGTTTGTCGCGGCGCAGATCGGCCATAAGGCAATCCGCCGCCTCGACCTCCCCGTTTTCAGTCAGTTTGATGCGTGAAGGGTCGAGGAGTTTGATGCCGTCCAGATCGATCATCCCTGCGCGGACGGCATGAAGTTTTAGTTCTGCTTGTGCGAGACGGGCCTGATGCTCTTGGGTTTGGGCAGACAGGCGGCGTTCGAGTTCAAGGACACGGTGCTCTTCGGGCGAAACCACCGGAGGCGTGTCGGTTTGCGGCGCAGTCGGTTCCTTCATGGTCAATGAGCCTCCTGGGCAATGCGCTCGCCTTCAAGGGCGAGATCCTGGACCGAGTAAAGGTCGGCGACGCTGCGCCGAGCGGTCTCGGTCGAGATGATGTGGGCGTCCAGCAACTGGGCCAGCGTGTTGGCGTCGGCTGCACGGTCCTGCGCATCCGGCGGATACCAGCGTGGCCATTGCAGACGCAGACGAGCTCGGCGGTTCATCTGTGGAACCGGATCGTTGTGGGTGATCAGCGGGTAGAGATGGCTGGCTTCAATGATCATCCGGGCGATTTGCAGCATGGCATCGCCGTAGCTGACGCGCAGATTATCTGCGAGGAAGATGAGGCCTTGGTTCATCATCTCCAATGCCCGGCCAGACTGAGCGGCGGTGACACGGTCCGCGTTGGCACGGTTTCCGTGGACACCTTCGAGCGCCATCTCGCGCAAGGCACGGACATACTCGATGACGGCGGCGGCGGCGGTGCCGTTGATTTCGAGCAGGCGGGCGTCACCTTGTTCGGTGACGACCAAGGCGTTGCCACCGCCACGGATCAATTCGCGGGTATCGCCGGCGGGCTCACGGATGAGGAGCGTTGGATCGGAGCTATATTTGAGGCCCCTGCCCGCTTGGCTGAGTTGGTAGTCGATCTCAATGGCCGTTTCGATTGCGGGCTTGAAGGTGCAGGCACCGTCTATGCCATCGGCACCATCTGGACCTCCGGGCAGGTTTCGGACCCATACGATGGGGACGAAGCCGAGGCCATGGCGGATGGTGCGGTCGGCGTCGATCTGCGGCACTTCCTCGCTGCTGACCGCCCAAGGCTGGAACCAAGTTTCGGCCGCATTGTCCCAGACCCGCATGAACCAATACTGCGCTTGCAGATCGGCAATTGTGTAGCCCATCGCAGCCAACGTGGCACCGGGAACTTTGTATTTCTCGATCACCGTCTCAAGCGTGTCTGGCGCATCGGCCTGCCATCGCGGAGTGAGGAAGGTGGTTTCCAGCACTTTGAGGAAAATCCGCCCCTTGAGGACGCGGACCAGAATGGCGACTGAGCCGACGGCGCCGCGCAGAGCGGCTTCCTGCATGACCGCGTTGAGACGGCATTCGGTGGTGATGTCGATCAAGATGGCGCGCAAGGCCGCGTCATCGGTGTCAATTTGTGGGAAATGGCCATCACCGAAGACCAGACTGATACTGTCATCGACCACAATACGAGCGAGCGGATAACGGACGGAGGGGCGGCGTTGGCGGAGTGGGATGTATTCGCCCGATGCAGTGCGTTCGTCTTGGAATTCGTAGGGCAGTGCATCGTAGAGCGTGCCGTCTTGCACTTTTTTATAAAGGGCGAGGCGCGCCGTTCGGGCTGGGTAATCCGGGTCCGGAGGGAAGAGCGAGGCGATGGTGTCGAGCATGAGGACGCCTTCGTTGGAGACCAGGCAGATCAGCGTGCCAGGATCGGCAGGTTGAAGCGGCCGGGCTGGGTGGTGGTGAGCGCGAGTTGGGCGAAGGCTCGGCTGAGGGCATCGACCTGAT
>CAIZGT010000461.1 GCA_903932545.1 uncultured Rhodospirillales bacterium | reverse complement strand
GGCTGGACGGAGCCGACGCGTTTCAGACCGTCATGCACTTTCATCGCCACCGAACGCCCGAAGGTGGGGTCTTCAACTTCGGTGATTTTGCGGACGCGGTCGTCACACAGCGGTTCGTAGAGGAATTTGGCCCAGATGTTGAGGATGTCCATCTTCTCGTTGGACAGATCGGTGAAGCCCCATTGTTCATAGGCGTGGTGGGATTTCTCGCGGTCATCGTCGCGGATCGCCTCATAAAGATCGATCACCGCGCGCACAAAGCCCGCCGGGAAGACGCGGATGGCGCCGTAATCGAGCAGGTTCAGTGTGCCATCCGGGCGGACCTGGTAATTGCCCAGATGGGGGTCGCCGTGGATCACGCCGTAGCGGTAGAACGGCAGATACCACGCGCGGAACAGCGCATCGGCAATTGTGTTGCGTTCTTCTTGCGGCGGCGTCTCATCGAGCCGCTTCATCAAGGCGCGGCCTTCCTGCCAGCTCATGGTGACGAGGCGCTTGGTGCAGAGGCCTTCGACCGGCACCGGGACATGCACCTGCGGCGTGTCGGCGAGCATGATGCCGTAAAGGCGCATTTGGGCGGCTTCGCGGGTGTAGTCGAGTTCTTCGCGCAGGCGCTCGGCGAGTTCGATGTAGATTTCGTCGGTGTTGATCGAGGTGTCCATCCGCTTGTAGATCGACATCGCGATTTTGAGTTGTTTGAGGTCGGCCTCCATAGTGGAGGTCATGTCCGGATATTGCAGCTTGCAGGCGACTTTCGAGCCGTCGTGCAAAGTGGCGCGATGGACTTGGCCGAGCGAGGCGGCGGCGGAGGCGGTGAGGTCGAAATCGGCGAATTTGCTCGCCCAATCCGGCCCGAGCTCGCCCTGCATGCGGCGGCGGACAAAGGCGGCACCCATCGATGGGGCGTTGGCTTGGAGCTGTGCCAGTTCGGCGGCGTATTCTTCGGGAAGCGCGTCGGGGATGGTGGTGAGGAATTGGGCGACTTTCATCAACGGGCCTTTGAGGCCGCCGAGGATGACTTTGAGGTCTTCGGCATGGCCCGCCGCATTGCCCTTGATGCCCATGCGGTTGCCCGCGACACGCATGGCGATGCCGCCGACAGCACCCGAGGTTTTCGCCATGCGGCGGATTTCGCCGAACAGCGAGGATTTGTCTTCGTTCGAGCCGCTCACGACGCGGATGCCTCCAACTCGTCGATGAAGCCCGAAATCACGTCGAGGCCGCGGCGCCAGAAGGCGGGGTCGGACGCATCAAGGCCGAACGGGGCTAGCAATTCCTGGTGCCGCTTGGTGCCACCGGCGCGCAGCATGTCGAGATATTTACCCTCGAAGCCAGGGTGGCCGGACTGGTAGACTCCGTAAAGCGCGTTCACCAGGCAATCACCGAAGGCATAGGCATAGACATAGAACGGCGAGTGGATGAAGTGCGGCACATAGGCCCAGAACACGCTGTATTCCGGGGTGAACTCGAAGGCCGGGCCGAGCGAGGCGCGCTGCACGTCGAGCCAGATCTCGCCGATTTGCTCGGCGGTGAGTTCGCCCTCGCGGCGGGCGGAATGCAGGCGGCGTTCGAAATTGTAGAACGCGATCTGGCGCACCACCGTGTTGAGCATGTCCTCCACCTTGGAGGCGAGCATGATGCGGCGGCGGGCCGGGTCGGTTTCGGCGTCGAGCAAGGCGCGGAAGGTGAGCATCTCGCCGAACACCGAGGCGGTTTCGGCCAAGGTGAGCGGGGTGCCGGAGAGCAGATAGCCCTGCTTGGCGGCGAGCACCTGATGCACGCCGTGGCCGAGTTCATGCGCGAGTGTCATCACATCGCGGGTTTTGCCGTGATAGTTCAGCAGCAGATACGGATGGGCAGACGGCACGGTGGGGTGGGCAAACGCGCCACCGGATTTGGAGGGGCGGGGGGCGGCATCGATCCAAGGCTTGTCGAAGAACTCACGCCCGACGGAGGCGAGTTCCGGCGAGAACGCGCCATAGGCGGCGAGCACGCGACGTTGAGCTTCGGGCCAGGTGATCAGCTTGTCTGCATCGCCGGGCAGGGGAGCGTTGCGATCCCAGTGTTGCAGCTTTTTGAGGCCGAGCCATTTTGCCTTCAGCGCGTAATAGCGATGCGACAGGCGCGGAAAATCTTCGGTGACAGCGATGGCGAGGGCTTCGACAACCTCGTCTTCGACCATGTTGGAGCGGTTGCGGTAGCTCCAGGGATGCGGATATTTGCGCCATGCGTCATCAATTGCCTTGTCTTTGGCAAGGGTGTTGGTGACGAGGGCGAAGAGTTTGATGTTGCGGCCAAACGCCTCGCCAATCGCGCATCCCGCCGCCTCACGCGTGGCGCGATTGGCATCAGACAGCTTGTTGAGCGTGGCGGAGACGGTGAGTTCCTCGCCATCAAGCGTGATGCGCATGCCGGCCACGGTTTCATCGAACAGGCGAGACCACGCCGAGCCGCCGGTGACCTCTTTCTCGTGCAGCAGCTTCTCGACGATGTCTTCAAGTTGATGCTGGCGGAAGACGCGCAGATTGCGCAGCCAGGGGCGATAGCGGGCCAGAGCTGGGTCGGCGAATTTAGGCTCAAGCTCGGCGTCTTCGAGGCGGTTGAGTTCGAGGGTGAAGAAGATGAGATGCGCGCTGATCTCGCTGGTGCGCTCGCTGATGGATTGGTAAAATTTGCCCAGTTCGGCATCCATTGCGTTGCCGCTGAACAGCAATTGGGCATAGGAGCGGGCGCGACCGAGAATTTCCTCAATCGCCTCGTATTCGGCGATGGCGGCCGCCATCTCCGCCCCAGAGGCTGCTGCGAGGGTGCCGCGACGTTGGGATGCGAAGGCTTGGGCCAGCGATTCGGCGCGGTTCAGGTCCGCCGCGAGTTCAGCGGAATCCGGCGCAGGGTAGAGGTCTCGCAAATCCCATGCGGGAAGGGCGGCAGCGGCGGTTCCGTCTGGCATAATATCATCTATCCCGGCTCAATCCTTGCACACTCATGTAAGCTGATCCCGCCCGAGTCAAAGGGGGCGGTGCGAAGGAGCTTCTCGTGACGGCCAATTCTGTGTGCATCGACACCGCCGCCTTTCTCGCCAATCTCCAGGAATTGCGCCAGATCGGGGCGTATAAAACGGGCGTGCATCGCCCGACTTATTCGCCAGACGATATGCAGTCACGGCACTGGCTGATGGCGCGGATGGCGGAATGTGGGTTGGAGCCAAGCATTGATGGGATCGGCAATGTCTATGGCCGCCATCCTGGGCCGGGGCCGCATTTGCTGGTGGGCAGCCATATCGAGACGCAGAACCATGCCGGTTGGCTTGATGGCGCATTGGGGGTGATGGCTGGGATTGCGCTGGCGCGGGCCGGGTTGCCGGTGGATGTGGTGGCGTTTGCCGATGAGGAAGGGCATTTCGAGGGGGGCTTCCTCGGCTCGCGCTCGATCATCGGCCAGCTTGATGACGCGGAGATTGACCGTTCCCGCAACCGCACCACGGGCCAGCCGTTGCACGAGGCGTTGGCGGCGGCAGGGCTGGCAGGATTGCCGCGCATGCAGTTGGAGCCGGGACGGCATAAGGGGTTTTTCGAACTGCATATCGAGCAGGGCACGCAGCTTGAAGGCCAGGGCCTGCGCGCGGGGGTGGTGAGCGGGATTGTCGCGATTTGGCAGTTCAAAATCCGCTTTGAAGGCATGCAGGATCATGCGGGCGGCACCACGATGGCGGAGCGGCGCGATGCTGGGCTATCGGCGGTGCGGTTGCTGGCGGCGATTGATCAGGAATTTCCGCGCCATATCGGGGAACGCACGGTCTGGACCTGCGGGCGGATTACGCTGGAGCCGGGCGCACCGTCGATTATTCCCGGCGTGGCGGAGGTGCTGTTCCAATTCCGCGATATTGAGATGGAGGTGCTGGAGCGGTTGCACGCGGTGCTCGTGCGACTGGTGCAGGAAAGCAACCGGCGGGAACGCTGCCACGCGACCCTGACCCAGATGAGCCGGGCCACGCCTGCGATATGTGATCCGGCGATGATGCGCTGTGTGGAGCAAGCGGCAGAGGCGCATGCGCCGGGGCAGTGGCAGGTGATGCCGAGCGGAGCCGGGCATGACGCGCAATATATGGCGCGGGTGATGCCTGCGGTGATGTTGTTCACGCCGAGCATCGGCGGGATCAGTCATCACTGGGCGGAGGATACGGCGGCGGCGGATTTGGCGTTGTGCTGCGAAATTTTGGGTGACGCGGCGCAAAAATTCCTCGCGGTTTAATTGGCCGGTTGCTTCGGCCATCTTCTGTGCAACCACAGCCATTGGCCCGGATCGTCGCGCACCCAAGCCTCTAGGCGTTGGTTGAGCGTGCGTGTGAGGCTGGCGATATCGGCCTCGTTGTCCCCCGAATTCGGCAATGCCAGCGGCTCTTCAACACTGAGCCGAAACCGTGCCGGGCCAATGCGCTGGACCCGCCCGCACACCATCGCCGCCTTGTAGCGCAAGCCGAACGCGGCGGCGGCGGGGGCGGTCATTGCTAGGTGGCCGAACAGTTCGACCGCGATGCCGTTGTTCAGCTTCTGGTCGAACAGCATGCCCAGATGCCCGCCGCGCACCAAATGTGCCACCGCTTGGCGTGCGCCTTGAGCGCCTTTCGGGAAACCCGGCACGTCACGCTGGCAGGCATCTTTGCGGAGCTTCTGAATCAGCGTTTCCACGGCGGGGCTGGACGCCGCGCGGTAGAAGAAGCCCAGCCGCATGCCAAACCGTGCCATCGCGGCGGGGAGCACTTCCCAATTGCCGATATGGGCACCGAGCAGCAATGCGGGGCCGGGAGAATGCGCCACGTCGTGCAGATATTGTTCGCCGGTGATCTCCCAGCCCGGACCCGCCACGTTCGTCGAGATCTGCCCAAGGCTGCCCAGATGCGGCAATTCGCAGACCGTGCGGCCCAGATTGTCCCACACCTGACGCAAAATGCGGCGGCGGGCGCTGGCGCTGAGTTCGGGCATGGCGCGGCGCAGATTGGCGTCTCCGACTTTTGTCACCGGCAGCAGCGGGCCGAGGTTGCGGGCGAGGGCGCCGCCGAAATTGGATGCCTGCTCAGGGGTGACGCGGCGGATCATCCAGATCAGCGCACGCAACAGGCTGGCGGCGAGGCGGTCGAGCGCGTGATTGATCGTCATCCGGCCTCCAGCACGCGGTCGAGCAGGCGTTCCAATGCGGCCTCATCTTGCCAGACCAAGCGCACCCGCAACACCGCAATTCCGCTGCGCCATTCTGTGGGCAGGCGGGCGTAATCCTTGGCGGTGGTGACCAAAGCGGCGCCGAGTTCTGCCGCGCGCGCGCGCAGGGCGGTGATGTCTTGCGCGGTGTAGGGGCGGTGATCGGCGAAGGCGCGGCTCTCGACCGGCGGGTGGCTTGCCTCGGTGAGGGTAGTGAAGAACTTCTCCGGTCGTCCGATTCCCGCGAAGGCCAGCAGGCGCGGCGGCAACGCGGCGAGATCATCGGCATTGGGCTGCAACGCGGCGCGCAGCACTGGCAAAGATGGCGGCAGTTGCGCCAGGGCGCGGCAGCGATCTGCGCCGATCAGCACGGCGGCGACACAGCGTGAGGCAGCCGAAACGACACTCTCTCGCAACGGTCCAGCAGGGATGGCCTGGCCGTTGCCAAACCCGGCCCCGCCATCGATCACCAGCAGGGAAGCGGTTTTGACCAGCGAGGGGTTTTGCAGCCCGTCATCAAGGATCAGCACATCCGCACCATTGGCCAGCGCCAGGCGCGCCGTTGCGGCCCGGTCAGGTCCGCGCCAAGTGGGGGCGGCCTCGGCGAGCAGCAGCGCCTCGTCACCCACAGCGGCGGCGGTATCAACGCGCGGATCAACCCGACCTGCGGCTTTGCGCGCACCGCCATGGCCGCGTGTGAGCAGTGCCGGGTGACGCCCTTGCGCAGCGATGCGTGCGGCCAGATCAATCGACAGCGGCGTTTTGCCACTGCCGCCGACGCCCGCATTGCCGCAACAGATCACTGGAACTCCGGCAATATATCCAGGTTGCGCCACACGACGCGCGGTGATCAGGCGCCAAATTGCTGAGAGCGCCACCAGCATCGCTGGCGGTGTTTTACCGAATTGCCAGAAGCCCGGCGGGTTCCCGAATGCGCTCAATGGGCAATCCCGGCCAAGGTCAGCAAGCGTGAGGCGACCACGGCGGGGAGCAATTCCGCCCGTTTGGCCGCCACCTGCCCAGCCTCACCCATCGCCGCCGCCTCATGCGGATTATCAAGCATGCGGGTGATGAAGCCAGCCAATTCCTGCTCATTGGCCACCTCACGCAGCGCGCCCGCATGGGTGAGCACCTCCACCGCGTCGGCGAAATTCTCGGTGCGCGGCCCCATTGCCACAGCGCAGCCGAGCCGCACTGGCTCGATTGGGTTCTGTCCGCCGCCCACCATGAAGCTGCGCCCAACAAAAACGGCGCGTGCGAGACGATATAACAGCCCCATCTCGCCCAACGTGTCGCCCAGCCAGATGCCGCCAGCGGGCGG
>CAIZGT010000460.1 GCA_903932545.1 uncultured Rhodospirillales bacterium | reverse complement strand
GCGAAACGCGGCGGGGTGATTTTCATCACGCCGTCGATGGCAAAGCGTTCAACCTGCATTACGGCGCTCCTGCAGCGATCCGGGCGAGCACCCGTCCGAGTTCTGTTTTGCCAAGTTTGGCGGCTTCGGCGCGTAACTGCTCGGCGGTGATATACCCCATGCGGAAGGCGACTTCCTCGGGGCAGCCGACGAGCAGGCCTTGGCGCTGTTGGATGGTCTGCACGAAGCTGCCGGCCTGCATCAGGCTGTCGGGCGTGCCGGCATCGAGCCACGCACAGCCACGCCCGAGCTTCTGCACATTGAGGGCACCCTGCTCCATATACATCCGGTTGAGATCGGTGATCTCCAACTCACCGCGCGCCGATGGCACAACCTTCGCGGCAAGTTCGGTCACGCGCTTATCGTAGAAATACAGCCCGATGACGGCCCAGTTGCTCGCAGGGTTGGCAGGCTTCTCGACGATATCAATGGCGCGACCAGCCGAATCCATACTCACCACGCCATACCGCTCTGGGTCAGACACGTGATAGGCGAACACCGTGGCACCACTCTCCTGCGCAGCGGCCTGCTGCAATTGCGCGGAGAGATTGTCGCCGAAGATCATGTTGTCGCCGAGTGCGAGCGCGCAGGCTTCACCATCAAGCCACTCTGCGCCGATGTGGAACGCCTGGGCGAGACCTTCGGGGCGCGGCTGTTCGGCATAAGTGAATTTGATGCCAAGCCGCGAGCCGTCACCAAGCAGACGCTGGAATTGCGGCAGGTCGGCGGGGGTGGAGATGATCAAGATGTCGCGGATGCCCGCCAGCATCAGCACGCTGAGCGGGTAGTAGATCATCGGCTTGTCATAGACCGGCAGCAGTTGCTTGGAGGCGGCCAGTGTCATCGGGTGCAGGCGGGTGCCGGAGCCGCCGGCCAGGATGATGCCCTTCATGCGGCGGCTCCTTTGCCCACGCTGACCTGACCGAGGCGTTGGCCGCCGTATTTGGCGGCGCGGATCGGCTCCCACCAATCGCGATGCGCCAGATACCAATCGATGGTTTTGCCCACGCCGGTTTCGAAATTGTTCGCAGCATTCCAGCCCAGCGCCGCCTCAGCGCGCGAGGGGTCGATTTCGTAGCGGAAATCATGGCCGGGGCGGTCGGTGACGAATTTGATCAGGCGCGAACGTGGGCCAGCCGGGTCGGGGATGCGGGCGTCGAGACCTTCGCAGATAGCGTGGACGACTTGCAGATTGGTGCGCGGTTGGCGCGCGCCGATGCAGTAGGTGGCCCCGATCTCGCCGCGCTCGATGACGCCAACGAGTGCCTCGGCGTGGTCATCGACGAACAGCCAGTCACGCATGTTCGAACCGTCGCCATAGACCGGCAGTTCTTTGCCCTCCAGCGCGTTGAGCAACACGAGCGGGATCAGCTTTTCAGGGAAATGCCAGAAGCCGTAGTTGTTGACTGTGTTGGAGACGATGGTGGGCAGGCCATAGGTGTGGTGCCACGCGCGCACGAGGTGATCCGAGGCGGCCTTGCTGGCCGAATACGGGCTGCGCGGGTCATACGGCGTTTCTTCGTTGAACGGCGGATCTTTCGGGCCAAGAGCGCCGAAGACTTCATCGGTGGAGATGTGGTGCAAGCGGAAAGCGGCTTTACGCTCGGCAGGCAGGCCAGCCCAGTATTCGCGCGCCACGTCGAGCAGCGTGTAGGTGCCGACCACGTTTGAGTGCACGAACGGACCCGGCCCGTCGATGGAGCGATCGACATGGGTTTCAGCCGCCAGATGCATCACCGCGTCTGGCTGATGGGTGGCGAACGCCTCGCGCATCGCGGCATGGTCGGCAATGTCGGCCTTGATATGGAGATAGCGCGGATGGGTCGCGGCTTCCTCAATCGCGTCCGGCGAGGCGGCGTAGGTCATTTTGTCGATATTGACCACGCTGTGCCCGGTGGCGCGGATGAGGTGACGCACCACCGCCGACCCAATGAAACCACAGCCGCCGGTGAGCAGAATACGCATGCTATCCTCGTGATACCCGCCCGAAAGCGCACCACTTCATGCCAGCAAGTGCTGTCTCGGGCAATCCACGATCAACGGCGTTGCAACGTTTGACGGTGGGATCGCGTTGTATTGCTGCAAGCTTCGCACCGCACTCACACCGTTTTGTGGTGCGTGGCGCAGCGTGTGGCAAACCTTGAGGGAGTTCGCACGATGAGCGACATCGCCGCACCCGCCATCAGCGCCAGCCCAAATGCGGTGCTGCCGCACGCCGCTCATCTGCTGCAATCGCTGCGTATCTCACGCGAGGCGCTGACCACGCGCTCAAAAGTGGCGATCGGCACGCAGTTGTTGCGCACCCTGCTGCGCGAGGCGATCCGCAATATGCCGTTTGATGAGGCCGCCTATCGCGAGGCCAATCCTGATCTGGTGGCGGGGCAGCGTGCGGGCGACATTGGGGATCTGCACGAGCATTATATCCAAACCGGCTATTTGGAAGGCCGGGTTGCCACGCCACTGGCGGTGGATGAGGCGTTTTATCTCTCGACCTATACCGACGCGCAGGATGCGATGCGGCGTGGTGATATCTCCTCGGCGCGTGAGCATTATCTGCGTCAAGGCGCGGCGGAGGGGCGGCTGCCGAGCCCGGCTTATCGCCCGATGTTTGAGAAATGGGCGGCCATTCTGAGCGAATGACGTATCACGGCGTATGGGCGCGGCTGCCAAGGCGAGATATCGTTGCCTCTCCATCCACTGAGAGGTCGGCACCAGAAATGGAGGCGTTGATTCGAGCACATCGTCTGCTGTGCTCCCGCTTTGTCTCAGAAGAATTGTTCCGCACCGCAATCGGCGGGCCGCGCGCGGATGTGAATGCGGTGGCGGCATATTTGCGGCTGCCGGTGGCGGCGCGCCCCAATGTCTCGCTGTTCTTCGACCCGGCATATTACAACGCGGTGGGGCCGGAGCATTTGGCGGCGGATGACGATCCGCTGCTGCATTTCCTTGAGACCGGCATCGCGCAATTGCGCGCGCCGCATCCGTTGATTGACCTGCGCTTCATCGTCTCGCGTGATCCGCTGTTGATCGGGGAAGTGCCGTCGGTGGACGGGCTGATGGACCTGCTGGATCATGATCTGGCCGACCCCAGCCCGTATTTCATGCTCGATCATTATGCCAGCCAGTTGGGCGGCGTGCATGGCGCGGCACCGCAGGGCGGGATGTTGCGGCATTTTCTCAGCCAGGGGGCGGCGAGCGGGAAGCGGCCAAATCGGTGGCTCGATCCGGGCTGGTATCATGCGCAGCATGAGGACGTGCCAGCGGAGCCATATCTTGCCACGCGCCATTTCATCATTCTGGGCGACCGTGCAGGCCGCAATCCGGGGCCGGAGTTTGATGCGGCGTATTATCGGGCGCGCTATCCTGACGCGGTGATCTCGGGCCTGCCGGCGTTTTTGCACTTCCTCGCCTTCGGGGCGGCGGAGGGGCGGGAGATTGCGGCGCATCAGGGCGTGACCAGCGCGCGCATTGTGCCACCCGGCCATCAGATCGCGCATGATGCGGACACAATTATGCGCGCCGACGCCAGAATGCGCGCAGGCTTCGCGCAGGCGCGGCAGGATCGGCTGGATTGGGTGCATGTGCAGCCGCCCGTGCTGCTGCACGCCACCGACGCGGCGGCGGAGTTGGCCCGCTTGCAATTTGCCAAACCACGCGCACCGAAGATTTCGGTGCTGATCCCAGCGTTCAATCAGTTCCGCCTTACCCTTGAATGCCTGATGGCGCTTGCCGCCGCTGATTTGGGGGCGAAGGTGGAGATCATTCTCGCCGATGATGCCTCGACCGATCCGGCGATGGCGGGGTTCGCCAATGTGGCGGGGCTTGTGGTGGTGCGACAGGCGGAGAATCTCGGCTTTCTCGCCAATTGCAACGCGGCGTTTGGCCGGTGTCGGGGCGCGTATGTGCTGCTGCTCAACAACGACACGCAGGTGATGCCCAATGCCATCGCCGCGCTGTCTGACGCCTTGGATGCTGATCCGGGGCTGGGGGCGGCAGGGGCGAAGTTGCTCTATCCGAACGGGCGGTTGCAGGAGGCGGGCTGTTATATCCGGCCCAACGGCAGCACCGAAATGGTGGGGGTGTTCGCTGATCCGGCTGAGGGCGGGTTCAATTGGGATCGGGACGTGGCGTATTGTTCCGGTGCTGC
>CAIZGT010000459.1 GCA_903932545.1 uncultured Rhodospirillales bacterium | reverse complement strand
GCCACCACGCGCAATCAGCGCGGTGCGTTCGGCAAAGGCGGGTTGAGCGGGCAGCGCCTGACGGCTCATCACCAAACAACACGGCCCATCTTGGCGGGTGATCGCAGCGTGCCAGCACACAGCCGACTCCAATTGGTCGCATGGGCGCCAGACATCGAGGTTTGGAATCAACCGCAGCGAGGCAAGATGCTCCACTGGCTGATGCGTCGGCCCGTCTTCGCCCAGGCCAATTGAGTCATGGGTGAAGATGAAGATCGAACGGATGCGCATCAGCGCCGCGAGGCGCAGCGCGTTGCGCGCATAGTCAGAGAACACCAAGAAAGTGCCGCCCGATGGGATGTAGCCGCGATGCAGGGCAATGCCATTCATCATCGCCGCCATTGCGAATTCACGCACGCCGTAATGCACGTAATTGCCCGGCTTGCCGGGAGCAACGTCGTGACAGCCCGGCCAGTTGGTGAGGTTCGAGCCGGTGAGATCGGCGGAGCCACCGAAGAACTCGGGCAGCATCGGGGCAAGGGCTGAGATCGCCATCTGCGACGATTTACGCGTGGCATAGGCCGCGCCATCCTCGGCGACATGCGCCAACCATTCGGCGGCTCGGGCAGCGAAATCTGCTGGCAGATTACCGTTCATCCGGCGGCTGAACTCACCCGCCAGTTCCTGGAAAGCGGCAGCATAGGACTCAAAACGCCTCTGCCACTCAGCTTGCCGCGCGGCACCTTCGGCCTGCGCATTCCAGGCGGCGCGGATATCTTCCGGCACCTCGAACGGCGCATGGGTCCAGCCCAGCGCGCTGCGGGTGGCGTCGATTTCCTTCGCCCCGAGTGCGGCACCGTGCACGTCATGCGTGCCTGCCATATTCGGTGAGCCCCAGCCGATCACCGTTTTGCAGCAGATCAGCGTCGGTTTGCCACAGGGCGTGGTGGCGGTGGCAATCGCATCGGCCAGCGCCTGCGGATCATGACCATCAACACCGGCGATCACCCGCCAGCCATAAGCTTCGAAGCGCATCGGTGTGTTGTCGGAGAACCAAGCCTCGACATGACCGTCAATGGAAATGCCATTGTCGTCGTAGAACACAATGAGCTTTTCCAGCCCCAGCGTGCCGGCCAGCGAACAGGCCTCGTGCGAAATTCCCTCCATCAGACAGCCATCGCCGACAAAGACGAAGCTGCGATGGTCAACGATAGTGTGGCCGGGGCGGTTGAACTCGGCGGCGAGTTGCTGCTCGGCGAGCGCCATGCCGATGGCGGTGGCGATGCCCTGGCCCAGCGGGCCGGTGGTGGTCTCCACCCCTGGGGTGATGCCATATTCCGGGTGGCCGGGTGTGCGTGAATGGAGCTGACGGAATTGACGCAGATCGTCGAGCGTCAAATCATAGCCGGTTAGATGCAGCAAAGCGTAGAGCAGCATCGAGCCATGACCGTTCGAGAGCACGAAGCGGTCCCGGTCCGGCCAATGCGGATCGGACGGGTTGTGCCGCAGCGTGATGCGCCACAATGCGGTGGCGATGTCGGCCATGCCCATCGGCATACCGGGATGACCGGATTTGGCCTTTTCCACGCCATCAATGGCAAGCATGCGCAAGGCATTGGCAAGGGTGCGCGGGTCGGCGGCCTGGGTTGTGATGTTGGTGTCCATGTCGTCTCTCCTGTGGCCGCGTTATGCCGCGCGCTTCTTGCGATCCATCAATTGCCAGATCATCGGGGTGAAGATCAGCTGCATCGCCAGCCCCATCTTACCGCCGGGGCAGACAATGGTGTTGGGGCGGCTCATATAGCTGTCGTGGATCATCGACAGCAGATAGGGGAAGTCGATCCCCTTCGGATTGGCGAAGCGGATGATCAGCTTGCTCTCATCAGCATGGGGCACGTCGCGAGCGCAGAACGGGTTGGACGTGTCTACCAAGGGGACGCGCTGGAAGTTCACGTGTGTTTGCGAGAATTGCGGGCAGATATAGTTCACGTAATCCGGCATGCGACGCAGAATGGTATCGACAATCGCCTCGTGTGAATGGCCCCGGTCGCGCTTGTCGCGATGCAGTTTTTGGATCCATTCGAGATTGATGATTGGCACCACACCGATCAGCAGATCAACATGGCGGGCCACATCGACGGTTTCGGTTTTCAGCCCACCATGCAGGCCTTCGTAAAACAGCAGATCGGTCCCCGGCTCAATCTCCTCCCAGGCGGTGAATGTGCCGGGCTCCTGCTTGTAAGGCTTGGC
>CAIZGT010000458.1 GCA_903932545.1 uncultured Rhodospirillales bacterium | reverse complement strand
GTGGTGCGCCGCACTTTGCGCGCACGCAGCAAGCCGCCGTCCTTGCCGCAAATGCCCACCGCCAAGGCGCCGGCTTTGTTGATCAATCCGGCGACCATTTTGTTAACACTGCCAGCCAGCACCATCTCAACCACTTCGACCATCGCCTGATCGGTGACGCGCAAGCCGTCCACGAACGTGGATTGAATGGCAAGGCGCTTGAGCATGGTGTTGATTTGTGGTCCACCGCCATGCACCACCACCGGGTTCATACCAACTTGCTTGAGCAGCGCGATATCGCGGCCGAACATATTGGCAAGATGCTCCTCGCCCATCGCATGGCCGCCATATTTCACCACGATGGTGGCACCGGCATAACGGCGTAGATAGGGCAGCGCGTGCGCCAGAATTTTCGCCTGCTCAGCGGCAGATTCGCGCGGCGGGGCTTCGAAATCGTCAGTCATCTGGCGTCACCTCTGCCGAGTGTTGCACGGGGCATGCGTTGCGCGGTGTTTGCTTCGAGCTCGCCGAACGGTCAAGCCGGATTGGCCATTGCGGTGATATCGGCGCGCAGTTCATCAATGCCAAAGCCGCTATCACTGCTGGTGGTGATGATATCCGAAAGCGCCGCCGGATGTTTGCGGGCCAGCGCCTGAACCTCATCGACCTTGGCCGCCAGCGCAGTTGGCTTCACCGAATCGGCCTTGGTGAGCACCAGGCGATACAACACCGCCGCTTTGTCGAGCAGGCCGATGGCGGCAAGGTCGTTGTCTTTGATCTCGATGCGCGAATCGAGCAGCACATAAACCCGCTGCAAGGTGGGCCGACCGCGCAGATATTCGAACATCAGCCCCTGCCAATCCTCCTTAACCGCCGCGGCTGCCTTCGCGTAGCCATAGCCAGGCATGTCAACCAGCGTCAGACGCGGGCCGAGATTGAAGAAGTTAAGCTGCTTCGTCCGCCCAGGCTCTGACGAGACGCGCGCCAGGGCGCGACGCCCGGTGAGCGCGTTGATCAGCGAGGATTTGCCTACGTTGGATCGTCCAGCAAACGCCACCTCCGGCAACGCAGGCGGTGGAAGCTGATCCAGGCGCTGCGTGCCAAAGGCGAAGTCACAGGGCCCCGCGAACAGCAAGCGCCCAGCCTCAACCGCTGCTGCATATTCAGCGGCGACTTGTTCGGGCGTTTTGCCGAGGTCTTCGCGGAGAAGCTCGTTGCTCAGGACTTTGCCACTCCAGTGGCTTGCTTGTTCGACCCCAGCCGCACGCCGCGCATGATCAGCGACTGTTGCAAAATGGTGAGCGAGTTGTTCCAACTCCAATAAATCACCAGCCCAGCCGGGAAGCTCGCCAGCATGAAGGTGAAGATGATCGGCATGAACTGGAACATCTTCGCCTGCATTGGGTCTGGTGGCGGCGGGTTCAATTTTTGCTG
The DNA here is from genome assembly GCA_903932545.1 of uncultured Rhodospirillales bacterium. Classification (GTDB taxonomy): domain Bacteria; phylum Pseudomonadota; class Alphaproteobacteria; order Acetobacterales; family Acetobacteraceae; genus CAIQQQ01. The sequence goes on along the minus strand of CAIZGT010000458.1, from coordinate 503 downwards.
GAAATACATCGTGGCACCCATGATCAGCGGCCACGCACCCAAATGCAGGTAATGCGAGTAGATGCCCGGATCGAACGGAATCAGGCCGAACAGGTTGAACACGTTCGTCGGATCTACCGCGGAGAGGTCGCGGATCCAGCCGAAGAACGGCGCTTGACGCATTTCGATGGTGACGAAAATCACCTTGTAGAGCGAGAAGAAGATCGGGATCTGAATGATCATCGGCAAGCAACCGCTGGCCGGGTTCACCTTTTCGGTTTTGTAAAGCTGCATCATCGCCTGTTGCAGCTTCTGTTGGTCGTCTTTGTAGACTTCCTTCAGCGCCGCGACTTTCGGGGCGAGAAGTTTCATCTTGCTCATCGAGCGATAGGATTTGTTGGCAAGTGGCAGGAACAATAGCTTCAAGGCGAGGGTGAAGGCCAGGATCGCCAGACCGAAATTGCCAAGCAACCCGTTGAGGAAATCGATCGCGTAGAAAAACGGCTTGGTGATGAAGTAGAACC
>CAIZGT010000457.1 GCA_903932545.1 uncultured Rhodospirillales bacterium | reverse complement strand
CGGGTTGCCGATGACGTTGGAGAAGTAGAAATCGGCCATCCGGTCGCCGTTGGTGAAGCCGAGCGGATGCAGCAGCACCACAGCGCCCAGCCGTTCCGCCGCCGCCCAGAATGGGGCGAACATCGGATCGGACAGTTCTTTGCCGTGAATATTGGTGAGAATTTGCACGCCCTTGAAGCCGAGCGTACCCATCACGCGCTCAAGTTCGGCCACGGCCGCTTCCGGCTCCTGCATCGGCACCGAGCCGAGAGCGACGAAGCGGTCTGGCATCTTGCCAACCCATGCCGCGATTCCGTCATTGACCATGGTGGCGGCTTTGACTGCGATTTCGGGCGACACCGTGGTGTAGCATTGTTGCGGGGCGGACATCACCACCTGCATGTCGATGCCGGCTTCTTCCATGTCCTTCAGCCGGACATCGTATTCCAGCATGTTCGGCGTCCGGTCCATGTCCTGCTTGCGGTTCAGCGCACGGGTGGGATTGGTCGAGAATTTCGCCATCGGGATGGTGGAGAAATCCACATGCGGGGCGGCGAAGGCGTCGGCTTCGGCGAGGTAGATATGCGAATGCATGTCGATGGTGATCGACTTCGGGCGGGTGTCACGGCCCGGCTTGCCGTGCACGCGCGCAGAAGTCAGGCCGTAATGGTTGGTCTCTTCCATCGTGCAAAATCCTTTGGGGGTTCTCAGAAAACGCCGAGATGGCGGTCGAGGGTTTCGTGGTCGTCAGCGATTGCAGACGCCGTGCCAGTCGCAGCGACTCGTCCGGTGTTCAAGATCGTGACGTGGTCGGCGAGCGAAAGGGCGAGGTCGAGATTTTGCTCAACCAGCACAATCGATAACCCCTCCTTGCGCAAGCCCGCAATGATGCGGCCCACTTCGGCGACGATTTGCGGCGCGAGCCCTTCGGATGGCTCATCCATCAGCAGCACGCGCGGATTGCTCATCAAAGCGCGGCCGATGGCGAGCATTTGTTGTTCACCGCCAGAGAGTGAGGCGGCGGCTTGCGCGCGGCGTTCGCGCAGGCGGGGGAAGGTGTCGAACACCCGCTCCATGTTCCATTTGTCGGCCTTGGTGCGCTTGATTTGTGCCACCATCAAGTTCTCGCGCACTGAGAGCGAGGGGAACACGCGGCGGCCTTGCGGCACCAGGGCCACGCCTTTCTCGACGATCAGTTCGGGGGCGAGGCCGCCGATTTGTTCGCCGAACACCGAGATTTGGCCGCCGCGTGGCTTGAGCCAGCCCATGATGGTGCCGAGTGTGGTTGATTTGCCCGCGCCGTTGCGACCCAGCAAAGCGAGCAACTCGCCCTCTTTGAGCGTAAGCGAGACGTTGTGCAGCACATGGCTGTCGCCATAGAAGCTGTTGATCTCGTTGATAATCAATGCGTCAGTGGCCAAGATAGACCTCCCGCGTGCGCGGATCGGCGATCACTTCAGCGCGGGTGCCCTCAAGCACCACGGCACCGAAATTGAGCAGTGTGATCCGATCGGCGAACGCCAATGCCACGTCCATATCGTGCTCGATCATGATGATCGTCACATCGCGCGGAATTTGTTCGAGCAGCGCTCGCACCGTCTCGCGCTCATCGGCAGACAGGCCGGCCAGTGGCTCATCGAGGAGCAATACTTTGGGGTTCTGCGCCAATGCCATCGCGAGTTCGAGGCGACGACGCTCGCCATAGGAGGTCTCGGAGACTTGGCGCTCGGCGACATCGCGCAGGCCAACCTGCCCCAACGCGGCATCGGCCCGCGCCATCATGTCATGCTTGGCCTTGAGCGAGGACCAGCACGACCAGCCGCCACCCTCGGTGCCGAGCAATGCCATGGCAACGTTGTGGCGCAGCGTGTCACGCGGGAACAATGTGAGGATTTGGTAAGTGCGCGACAGGCCCATGCGCACGCGCTGCTGGGTGGGCAGGCGTGTCATCTACTTGCCGAACAGCTTGATTGCACCGCTGTCGGGGAGGAAATCGCCCGCGATTTGATTGAACAGGGTGGTTTTGCCAGCGCCGTTCGGCCCGATCAGCAAGCGGCGCTCGCCGGGCATGACTTTCAGCGACACGTTCTTTGTGGCCGTCAGGCCGCCGAAGCGTTTGGACATATCGGTGATTTCAAGAGCTGCAACAGTCATTTGCGTGCCCCCCTGAGCAACCCGCGCACGCCGGGCACGATGCCTTGCGGCATCACCGACACCACAATGATGAAGGTGAGGCCGAGCAGCGAATACCAGCGATCAACGTAAGAACTCACCACTGTTTTGATCACCGTGATGATAATCGCGCCCACCACTGGCCCGGCGAGCGTGCCAGCCCCGCCGAGCACCACCATGAGCAGTGCTTCGGCTGATTGCGGCAAGGAGAGTGCGGAGGGGCTGACATAGAGATAGTCGAACACATAGAGCACGCCTGCGACTGAACCCCAGAAGCCCGCGAACACAAAGGCGAGGAAGCGGATGCGCCACACGTCATGCCCCAGCATGCGCATACGACGCGGCTGATCACGGGTGCCGCGCAGGCAGGCACCGAACGGGGAGCGATCCAGATGCCAGATGCACACGAGGGCCACCAACAACGCGAGTGCGACCACGACGTAATAAGCGCGCACCGAGCTGATATCGATGCCCAGCACCATCGGGCGGGTGGCGAGGCGAATGCCGTTGTCCCCCCCGGTGAGGCCGACCCACCGATAGGCGGCACCCCACATCACCTGGCCAAGTGCGAGGGTGATCATCAGGAAGCCTAACCCCCGCGCCCGCAATGCCAGCACGGCAAACAACGCGGCGGTGGCGGTGCCAAGCGCGATGGCGAAGATGATGGCGGGCAGCGGACTAAGCCCTGCATTTTGCATCGTCCAGGCGGCGGCGTAGGCCGGAACGCCGAGATAAACTGCATGGCCGAGCGAGGACATTCCGCCCTGGCCGATCAGAATATCCAGGCTGAGCGCCAGTATTGCCAGCACCAGCGCATGGGTGGCGATGCCCAAATAATAGTCACTTGGCAAAATGAACGGCAGGGACGCCAAAGCGAGCACTGCGAATATCCAGCCTTGTATTGCGGTGCGGTTCATCGCTGGACCCTCCCGAACAATCCGCTGGGTTTGACCACAAGCATGAACACCATTGGCAAAAACAGAATGACATAGGCGAAATCGGGAAAAAGAGCGGTGCCGAAATTGTAGATGATGCCGACCAAGAAACTGCCCACCAACGCGCCGGGCAAACTGCCAACGCCGCCCAGGATCACGACCACCAAGGCGAGCGGCAACATATCGGCGTCAAGTCCGGGATAGGCGGACAGGATCGGGCCACCGATGACGCCGCCAAGACCTGCGAGGAATGCGCCCAGGAAGAACACAGACGAAAAAAGTCGCGACACGCGGATGCCGACCGAGCGGGCCATTTCGCGGTCATCAACGCCCGCGCGGATCATTGCCCCGAGCCTGGTGCGTTCCAACAAGAGCCAGAGCAGCAAAGCGGCGATCAAGGCGAACACCAGCACTGCCAAGCGATAGCCCGGGAAGGCGAAGCCGCCGATGAATACCGCTGGACGCAACGCACGCGGTGCGCCCAGCGGCATCGGGTCCCCCCCCCAGGTGACAAGGCATAGATCGGCGAT
>CAIZGT010000456.1 GCA_903932545.1 uncultured Rhodospirillales bacterium | reverse complement strand
GTGAGGATCTGGCTCAACGCCAGCCCGCCCACCATCGCAAAACCCAACGGACGGCGCAGTTCGGAGCCCGCGCCGGTGGCCAGCATCAGCGGCACGCCGCCGAGCAGGGCGGCCATCGTGGTCATCAAGATTGGCCGGAACCGCAGCAAGCAGGCCTGACGGATCGCATCATAGGCCGGCACACCGTCACGCCGCTCAGCGGAGATGGCGAAATCAACCATCATGATGCCGTTCTTTTTGACGATGCCGATCAGCAAGATCACGCCGATGAGCGCGACAATGGACAGATCGTAGTGAAAGATCATCAGCATCAAGAACGCGCCCACGCCGGCTGATGGCAAGGTGGAGAGGATGGTGATCGGCAAGATGTAGCTCTCATAGAGCACACCAAGGATGATGTAGACCGCGATCAACGCGGCTGCGATTAGGTAGGGCTGGCTTGAGAGCGAGGACTGGAACGCCTGCGCGGTGCCTTGGAAGGCACCGATCAGCCCGGTTGGGGTTTGAATACGCGCGGTGGCCGCCTTGATGGCATTGACCGCATCGCCCAAGGCCACGCCGTCACAGAGGTTGAACGACAGCGTGACTGCCGGGAATTGGCTTTGATGGTTCACCGACAATGGCTGTACCGGGGTGGTATCACGATGCACGAACACCGAGAGCGGGATCGCAGCACCCGAGGCGGTTTTGACGTAAAGCTTGTCCAACGTGTCCAGCTTGCCCTGGAACTCCGGCAAAACCTCTAGAATGAGGTGATAAGAGTTGGTCTGGGTGAAATACTGGGTGATCTGGCGCTGTCCAAACGCGTCATACAGCGTATCGTCGATCACTTGTGGCAGCACCCCGAAGCGCGAGGCTTGGGCGCGGTCGATCGTTAAGGTGGCGGTGGTGCCCGCGATCACCTGATCGGTGGCCACATCGCGCAGCAGCGGCAATTTGCGCATTTCCTGTAGAACGCGCGGCGCCCAGGTGTTCAACTCGTCTGCATTGGCGTCTTGCAAGGTATATTGGAACTGGGTTTTGGCTGGTCTGCCGCCCACGTTCACATCCTGCCCCGCCTGCAGCGACAGCACCGTGCCGTTCACATTCGCCGTCGCCTTGCGCAGCCGGGCGATCACCTGCTGTGCGTTTGCAGTGCGCTGGTCGAACGGTTTCAGCGCGATGTAGAACCGACCATTGTTGGAGGTGATGCCGCTGACCGCGCCGATTGAGGACGAAAAGGCGTCCACATCCGGATCGGCTTTGATGATGTCGCCGACCACATTCTGCAGCCGCGCCATTTCCTGGAATGAGACATCCTGCGCCATCTCGGTTTGGCCGATCAGAATGCCGACATCTTGCTGCGGAAAGAAGCCCTTCGGAATGTTCATGAACAACACGACGGTAGTTGCCAAGGTAGCGAAGAACACCATCAGGGTGATGAAGCGGAACCTCAGCGCGATATCCAGCGTGCGACGGTAGCCGCCAAGCAGTGCCTCAAAGAAGCGTTCCACCACGCGGTAGAACCAGCCATGGCTGCCGTGATCATGGCTGAGGAAGCGCGAGCACATCATTGGTGTGAGCGTGAGCGAAACAAACGCTGAGACACACACCGCAATCGCCACCGTCATGGCGAATTCGCGGAACAGACGCCCGACGATGCCCCCCATCAGCAGCAACGGGATAAACACTGCAATCAGCGACATCGAGATGGAGATGATGGTGAAGCCGATCTCCCCCGCGCCCTTGATGGAGGCTTCGAGTGGGTCCATCCCTTCTTCGATGTGGCGGTAGATATTCTCCAGCATCACGATGGCATCATCCACCACGAAGCCGACCGAGATCGTCAGCGCCATCAGTGACAGATTATCAAGGCTGTAGCCCAACAGGAACATCACCGCGCAGGTGCCGACCAAGGCGAGCGGGACGGTGATGGACGGGATGACGGTTGCCCAGAAATTGCGCAGGAAGATGAAGATCACCATCACCACCAATCCGATGGAGATCATCAAGGTGAACTGCACATCGGCCACCGAGGCGCGGATGGTTTGGGTGCGATCGAGCACTTGGGTGATATTCACCCCCGGTGGGATGGCGGCACGCAGGCGCGGCAGGGCGGATTTGATGGCGTCCACCGTGTCGATGACATTGGCACCGGGCTGTTTGAAGATGATCAACTGAATGCCGCGATGTTGGTTCTGCCACGCCGCCAGCTTGGCATTTTCAGGCGCGTCGATGACGCGGCCGATGTCGGAAATCCGCACAGGCGCGCCGTTGCGATAGGCCAGCACGGCGTTGGTGTAGGGCGCTGCCTTGGTGAGCTGGTCGTTGGCGTAGATCGCAAATGCCTGTTTCGCCCCGTCAATCACCCCTTTGGGGGAGTTGGTGGTGGTGTTGATCAGCACGCTGCGCACGTCTTCCAACGTCATGCCCATGGCGGCGAGGCGGGCGGGATCGACCTGCACGCGCACCGAGGGCTTTTGTTCGCCACCAATCACCACCTGTGACACGCCGGTGATTTGCGAAATCTGTTGGGCGAGAATGGTGTCTGCGTATTCGTCCACATCGATCAGCGGCATCACATCGGATTGCACGGCCAGGATGTAGATCGGGCTGTCAGCGGGGTTGACCTTGCGATAGGTGGGCGGTGAGGGCAGCGTTTTGGGAAGCTGGCCGCCGGCGTTGTTGATGGCGGCCTGCACGTCCAGCGCGGCACCGTCGATGTTACGATCGAGGTCGAACTGCAAAATTATCTGTGTGCCACCCGCCACCGATATCGAGGTGAGCTGTGTGACACCGGCAATCTGGCTGAATTGGCGCTCCAGCGGGGCGGCCAGTGAACTGGCGATGGTGTCTGGGCTGGCACCAGGGAGGTTGGCGGTGACCTGAATGGTGGGGAAATCGACGCGCGGCAGCGGTGCGACCGGCAGCAGAGGATAGGCGGCAAGGCCGACTAGCATGATCGCTGCCATCAGCAAGGAAGTGCCAACGGGGCGTCGAATGAACGGTGTGGAAATGCTCATGCCGGTCGTTCCGATAAAATGGTTTTGCGATCAGCTGGCGGCAGCGGCGGATGGTGCCACGCGAGCGCCGGGGCGAAGGCGGGATTGGCCGGTCATGACGACGGTATCGGCCTCGGTGATACCAGACTCGATGACCGCCACGGACCCATTGTCCAAGCTCAGCTTCACCGCAGTGACCGCCACGGTGTTGTCGGGCTTGACGACATAGACGAACAACCCGTTCGGGCCGCGTTGGATAGAGCTGGTTGGCAGGGTGAGGGCGTTGCGTTTGGGGTCAAGCTCCAGCCTTGCGTTGACAAATTGGCCGGGCCAGAGCGTGAGCGCCTGGTTGGGGAAGGTTGCCTTGACTTTGATGGTGCCGGTGGAGGCGTCGATACTGTTATCGACGGTGATCACCACCCCCTCATCTAGTTTCACGGTGTCATCCGATTTGGCAGCCACCACTTTGGGTTTGGCCACCGCCATCGCGGCGATCACGGCGGGGAGTTGGTCCTGTGGCAGGGAGAAGGTGACGCTGATTGGCTGAATTTGGCTCAGCGTGACGATGCCTGTATTTGTGGCATCGGCCGAGCGGATGAAATTGCCCGCGTCGGTGAGGCGCAATCCGACGCGGCCGGTGAAGGGGGCGGTGATGCGGCAGAAATCGAGATTGAGCTGGGCGGCGGCGATGGTTGCATCATCACCCTTGATTGCGGCATCGAGTTGGTTGACCAGCGAAAGCTGGGTATCGACCTGCTGCTGCGCGGCATAGTGGTTTTTGGCGAGATCGGCATAACGCGCCAGATCGCGCTTGGCGTTGGCGAGCGTGACCAGATCGGCGGATTTTTTCGCGTTGGCCTGATCGAGCGTGGCTTGATACGGGCGGGCATCCAATTGGGCAATAACGTCGCCCGCTTTGACGATATCGCCCTCGGTGAAGGCCACCTTATCAAGAGTGCCATCAACACGGGGATGCAAGACGACGGTATTGGTGGCGGAAACCACGCCCAAACCGCTCAAAAATACAGGAACATCCTGGTGTTGCGGCTTGGCAACAGTTACCGGGATGCCAGGCGCTTCGGACGGTGCCGGCTGTGCAAAGCTTGGCGAATTCAACGCTGTAGATACGGCAAGCGCCGCAAGACCCATGGTCAACCGTTGAACATGCATATCGAAAACCCCTCCGCCCGACTTCATTACAAAAGGTGGAACCATCTGAATGCACAAGAGGCAATATACAAAATGTATTTCACCTGTTTCGATTTGAATATGGGACGGTGGTGGTTGCCCCAATATGCCTGGACTGATATTGCTATAGCGGATCAATTGCGCCCGCTTTGCGAAAGATATCGCAATGCGGCATAAAATTCGCGAGACGAAGCGATGCAGGCGTATTCGTTTCGACGAATCTGTTAGTATAAGGCTGATGTGTGGCGCGATTTTGTGATACGCCGGGCAAATTTTACCGCGAACCTGATGCTGGAGACGAGTTAGAATGTTGAAATTCACGTTTGCGACGCTTGCCCTGGCTCTGGCGCTCGGTTCGGCAGGCTGCACCAAGCAGCAGGAACTGGTGATGATTGATCCGCGTACTGGCGTTCAAGTGAGCTGCATTCTGGATTCCCCCGTGACCACCAGCCTCAGCCCGGTGGGCGTGACGCGCCAAGCCTATACCTGCATTGACGAGCTGCAATATTATGGTTTCCGCGACGCTGAATCGGCGCAGTGATTGTCTGAAGTTGAAGACGGTGGGGCGGTTTTAGGCGGCAGGTCGTAGGGGTTCATAGCGTGACATGATCTCTGGCCCCGGCAGATGGGCCAGTACCGCGTGGCGTGCCGGGTTGTTGCGCTGTTGGGAAACCCGCTTGCCGCTCGCCCAGTTGCCCGACTTGATCGCATCCTGAATTTTGGCCGCGTTGGGTGGGTCGTTGTTTTCCCACACCCGCGCGCGTGTTGGGACGATTTTTGCGCCGCGTCCGAGCAAGGCGGGCAAAATTGTGGGGAAGATGATTTCTTCCAGCGGATAAATCACCTGCGGCTGTGCCAATTGCGCGGGCGTGTAAAATCGGTAGAGCAACGCGAGCATTTCATCGAACAATGCGATGGGCAAGAACACGCCATCGGCCCTGCCGATGGTGATCTCTGCCTTACAATGCGCCACCAGAGCGGCCAATTGCGGGTCCGCGCTAGCATGTTGGTGCCAGAACCAATGACTGTGTAGGCCATAGGTGACAGCGGGCAGGCCGCAATCGGCTTGGGCGATGATTTGATCCAGCCCGGACTCGAACGCATAGAGATAGGGAGAGGCGAGGCAGATATGGCTGGCCTCCAGCCCCAGGCGCTTGGCGACCATCCGGTTGTGGATCAGCATCGGCAAAGCGGAGCCGAAGCGGGTGGGGATGGACATCGGATTGACGATCAGCCCCTCGGCGGAGGGCAGCGCGCCTTCCTCGGCGGCGTCTAACAGCATTTGGTCGCGCGTGCTGGCTGACAGATGCGCAATCGTGGTCATGCGCCCGGACAGCGCCGCGCGCCAGTTCAGGTGAAAGCCGGTCAGGGCGGATAAATGCTCGTGAAATGACGTTGTTAGCAGAATACGCACTACAGCCCTCGGCGGTTTGACGGTCTCTCGTGATGCAAAATCACGGTTTACGGCCACGCGCGCCAGAGGGGGTTTTACGTAGTTTTCATCTCACATCCGTCTCGCGATAGTGGTGCGAGAGGGATGTGACAGATGGGGCGATCAATCGGCGGCCAGCGCCATCGTGCGGCGGGCGATCATGCGGGTGACATGATCTTCCAACGCGCTGGCCACGTCTTCGGCTTGGTTGGCCATGACGTGATCGGCACCGGGCAGGATGCGGTAATCAACCTGCACGTTTTTCTGGGTGTTGAGCTTGTCCACCAATTTGCGCACGGCGGGCTCAGGCACCAGCTCGTCATTGTCACCATGCAGCAGCAGGCCGCCGCATGGGCAAGGGGCGAGGAAGCCGAAATCATAGTGATTGGCTGGCGGAGCAACGCTGACCCAGCCCGAGATTTCCGGACGGCGCATCAACAATTGCATGCCGATAAATGCGCCGAACGAATAGCCCGCAATCCACAGACCCCCAGAATTCGGGTTGACGGCTTGCATCCAATCCAGAGCCGCTGCCGCGTCTCCGATTTCGCCAATGCCGCCGTCATAACGGCCTTGGCTGCGGCCAACGCCGCGAAAGTTGAAGCGCATCACCGAGAAGCCGAGGCGCTTATAGGCCTCGAACATGGTGAAGGTGATGCGGTTGTTCATCGTTCCACCGTGTAGCGGGTGGGGATGTAGAACGAGCGCGAGGGGTGCGCCGCTCTCTTTGGAATGGTGGTAGCGCCCTTCCAACCGGCCGTCTGGACCGGCAAACATGACCTCTGGCATTCGATCCGAAATCCGTTTCCTGTTCGCCGCGGCTTTACGGGCCGGGCTTATGACCCTCTGGAACCAGACACGCTGCGGTCACCCGCATCCGCGGCATGATCCCCAACGTAACGCCCGCGTGATAGGCACCGACGGGCGCTCTTGGTGCGACCAACCGAGCATCTTTAGCAAGCGGAAACTATCAGCCCTGCGCGTCTTGCATGTCGTTGCGCAGATTGGTGATTGGCGGAATGAACACAACTTTCCACAGCGCATCCTGCTATTTTAACACAGTGTTTGCCGCCCCACATGAGACGAAGCGTGTTCGCATGATGATGATAACGCGGAACAATTGAACTTGAGAACGGAAATGTCGCATGAGCTTCACATTTTTGCGCGAGACGATCCGGGCTTATCGTGAACGCGATCCGGCTGCGCGATCCGCGCTGGAAGTGCTGTTGTGCTATCCGGGCTTGCACGCGCTGATCTGGCACCGGATGGCGCATCATCTGTGGCAGCGCGACTTTACGCTACCGGCGCGATTTCTGGCGCATATCGGGCGCTTTCTCACCGGCATTGAAATTCATCCGGCGGCGACGATTGGCAAGCGGTTGATCATCGATCACGGCATGGGCGTGGTGATCGGGGAGACGGCAGAGATTGGGGATGATGTGTATCTTTATCACCAAGTCACCCTTGGCGGCACCAGTTCGGCGCGCGGCAAGCGGCACCCGACGTTGGGCAACGGCGTGATTGTGGGCGCGGGCGCGAAGATTTTGGGCGGCATCACCATTGGCGACAATGCGCGGGTGGGGGCGAATGCGGTGGTGATCAAGGCGGTGGCGGCCAACAGCACGGTGGTGGGCATTCCTGCCCGTCCGGTGGAGCAGCGCCTGGGCCGCAAGCCACGATTTGATGCGTATGGCACGCCGACAGATTGCGATCTTGACCCGTTGCTGCATGAGTTTGATCTGATGCGCGCTGAATTTGTGGCGCTTGAAGCGCGTGTGGCACGGCTGGCGCGGATGCCTGCGGGCGAATGATGCGGGTCTATTTTGATGCCAACGCTTCGGATGCGCTCCGCCCTGAAGCCCGCGCGGCGCTGATTGCGGCGGCGGAGTTGGGTGGCAATCCGTCGTCGATCCACGCCAATGGTCGGGCGGCGCGGATGGTGTTGGAGAGCGCCAGAGAGGCGCTTGCGGGGCGGTTCAATGTGGCGGCTGCAGACATTGTGTTCACCTCGGGCGGCACTGAGGCGGATGCGCTGGGGATCCATGCGCTGGGCCACGCGCTGGGCGGGGGGCGGCGGCTGATTATGGGGGCAACCGAGCATGATGCGGTGCGTGCGGCGGCGTTTGGCGCGGCAGTGTTGCCGGTGGATGTGCAGGGTGTGGCCGATCTGGACGCGTTGCGGCATTTGCTCGATGGGCCACCCGCGCTGGTGTGTTTGATGCTCGCCAACAACGAG
>CAIZGT010000455.1 GCA_903932545.1 uncultured Rhodospirillales bacterium | reverse complement strand
CGCGCTCGCCCGCAAGGGGATCGACGGGGTAACGCTGCTGCTGTTGCCCGCCGCACTGTTCGTTGTGGCCCTGTTCATCTACCCGTTTCTCTACGGGCTGGTGTTGTCGTTTGAGCCAAAAGACGGCTCCGGCATGTTCGCCAATTATAACAAGTTCTTCTCTGATCCGTTCCTCTACGACACGATCTGGAAAACCTTGCTGATCGCGGTGCCGGTGACGGTGCTCAATCTCGCCTTCTCAGTGCCAGTGGCGCTGCGGGTGCGCCTGATGCGCAATCCGAAACTGCTTACCACAATTTTGGTGATCCCTATCACGCTTGGCACAGTGTTGGTGGCAGAGGGCATGCTGAACTATTTCGGCCCGCGCGGCTGGCTCAACCGGGCACTGCTCGAATTCGGCCTATCGGATGCACCGCTGCACCTGATCCACAATTATTGGGGTGTGTTCCTGTCGCTGGTGATCACTGGCTTTCCGTTCACCTTTTTGCTGACCCTCTCCTACGTCACCGGCATCGACCCGGCTTTGGAGCAAGCAGGGGCGATGCTGGGCGCGCGTGGGGCGGAGCGGTTTCGCCATATCCTGTTGCCGCTGTTGCTGCCGGGATTGGTGATCACCTTCTGCCTGTCCTTCGTGCAGGCGTTCTCGGTGTTTCCCTCCGCCGTGCTGTTGGGCGCGCCAGCCGGGATCACCCGCGTGATTTCGGTGGCGGCCTACACGGCGGCGTTTGAGGAATATGATTACTCGATGGCCTCAGCCATCGCGATGATCATGGCCACTGTTCAGGTTGGCATCGTGGCCCTGTTGCTGGCTGCACAATCCTTGTTCTATTCCGGGCCTGCCGGCGGCGGGAAAGGCTGAAACCATGATCCGCACACAATCCATCGTCGGCCGTCTCTGGGTCTGGGCGATCTGGCTGCTGGTGGCGTTTTTCGTCATCAATCTGCTCGGACTGATTTCCACCGTGGTGGTAAACTCGTTCTCCACCCGCTGGTTCACCACATGGCTGCCGGTAGGGTTCACCACGCGCTGGTATGTCTCAGCCTGGGAAGAATTCCAGTTGCCCGACGTGCTGACCGCCACGTTTGAAGTGGTCGGCGCTGTGGTGCTGATCTCAGGCCTGCTTGGCGTGCCGGCGGCTTATGCGATGGCGCGGCGGGAGTTTCCAGGCAAAAGATTCGTGATGCTGTTGTTCCTGCTGCCAATGCTGGTGCCGCCGATCACCTTCGGCATCCCGCTCGCAACCGTGCTGTATCAGGCCGGACTTGCTGGGTCAGCCATCGGGGTAATTTTGGCCAACCTCGTGCCCACCGTGCCATTTGTGATTTTGGTGATGATCCCCTTCATCCAACAAATCGACCCAAAGGTGGAGGCCGCCGCGCGCGTGTTTGGTGCTGGCACGTTCAAGATGTTCATCTACGTATTGGTGCCGTTGCTGACGCCGGGGATTCTGGCGGCGCTGTTGCTGGTGCTGGTGCGCACGATTGCGATGTTCGAACTCACCTTCCTCACCGCAGGCCCGACCAGCCAAACCCTGGTGGTGGCGCTGTATTACGCGGTGTTCGCGGCGGGGGTGCGGGCAGGGCAGTCAGTGGATGCGATGGCGGTGGTGTATATGGTCACCACGCTGGCATGGCTGCTGCTGGCCCTGCGCTTCGTGAACCCGACACAGATTGTGACGCGCGCGAAGAAATCGTAGGGCGGGAGAATCCCGCCGTCTCGCCGCAAGGCGCAAAGGCGGCGGGTTTTACCGGCCCTACAGCGAGAAATTCTCGCCGAGATAAACCCGGCGGACATCCTCGTTTTCCACCACTTCCTTCGGCG
>CAIZGT010000454.1 GCA_903932545.1 uncultured Rhodospirillales bacterium | reverse complement strand
CGGTTGTCGGCGGCGCGCCAGACGATATCGAGGGATTTGCCCGCGCCCGCGGCATCAAGCACGCCACGAAGGATCTCGCCGAAACACTGGCACTGGCCGAGGTCGAAGCGGTGATCCTCTCCACCCCAACCCAGGTCCATGCCGCCCAAGCCATCGCCTGCCTGCAAGCGGGCAAGCATGTGCTGGTCGAAATCCCAATGGCCGACTCCCTGGCGGACTCACTGGCCGTGGTCGCGGCACAGAAAGCGAGCGGCAAGATTGCGATGGCGGGCCATGTCCGCCGCTTCAACCCGAGCCATCAATGGATCCACAACAAGATCAAGGCGGGCGAACTCACCATTCAGCAGATGGATGTGCAGACCTATTTCTTCCGCCGCTCCAACCTCAATGCACTCGGCCAGCCGCGCACCTGGACCGACCACCTGCTGTGGCACCACGCCTGCCACACCGTTGATCTGTTCCAATACCAAACCGGCGGCACGGCCGTGGCGGCGTTCGGGCTGCAAGGGCCGATGCACCCTGAACTCGGCATCGCGATGGATATGGCGATCGGCCTCAAAGCCGCGTCCGGCGCGATCTGCACGCTCTCGCTGTCGTTCAACAACAAAGGCCCGCTGGGCACCACATTCCGCTATATCTGCGACAACGGCACTTATATCGCGCGTTACGATGATCTGTATGACGGCAACGATCAGCAGATCGACCTCAGTGGTGTCACGGTCTCCAACAACGGGATTGAGTTGATCGACCGCGAATTCTTCGCTGCCATCCGCGAGGGCCGCGAGCCGAACAGCTCGGTGGCGCAGGCGCTCCCAGCGATGGCGACGCTCGACCGGATCGAACGCTCGTTCGGCTAATGTTCCCGCGCGCAGTCGTTGGTGTGGGCAACAATTGGGACTTCATGCCGCAATCTTGCTGCATTTCGCACCGAGGCTGAGATAGCCTGCGCCAGCGATGGTGCGGCCCGATGCGCGATCATGAAGGATAGTCTGATGACGATCTATCAAGGCCCGGTTTTCGACATGGCCCGCCAACAATTCCAAGTCATCGCCGACTATCTCGACATCGCGCACGACCAACGCGAACGCCTGCTCTACCCCAAGCGCGCCATCACCGTCTCGGTCCCGATCCATCGCGATGATGGCACCACGGAGGTATTCCAGGGCTACCGGGTCCAGCACCACCTCTCGCTCGGCCCCACCAAGGGCGGCACCCGTTTCGCCAAATCGGTGGATATTGGCGAGGTGGCGGCACTCGCGATCTGGATGAGTTGGAAATGCGCCCTCGCCGGCCTGCCCTATGGCGGGGCGAAGGGTGGTGTGACGGTGGACCCCGCCTCACTCTCTCTACGCGAACTCGAAGCCCTCTCGCGGCGCTACATGCAGGAGATGATCCCCTTCGTCGGCCCGCATACTGACGTGATGGCTCCCGATATGGGCACCAATGAGCAGGTGATGGCCTGGTTCATGGACACCTATTCAGTCTATCGCGGTGAGACGGTCACCGAGATCGTCACCGGCAAACCCGTCGCCACCGGCGGCACCGTCGGGCGGCGCGAGGCGACAGGGCGCGGCGTGGTGCATCTGGCGATGCGTGCGGCGGAATCCATCGACCTCAACCCCTCCGGTGCCTCCGCCATCGTGCAAGGCTTCGGCAATGTCGGCTCCGTCACCGCCACTGAATTGGCGTTGCGCGGCGTGAAGGTGATCGGGGTGAGCGACCACACCGCCTGCCTGTATGACAGCGCCGGTCTCGATGTGGCCAAGCTCAACGCCCATGTCGCCAAACACGGCACGCTCGCCGGATTCTCCACCGAAGCCGCGTTTGATCCGCATGCGTTGCTCACCCAGAAATGCGACATCCTGGTTCCCGCCGCGATGGAGCGGGTGATCGATGGCGGCGTGGCCAGCCAACTGCAATGCCGTATTCTCGCCGAGGGGGCGAATGGCCCCACCACGCCGGACGCCGATCTGGTGCTGGCCGAGCGCCAAGAGATTTTCGTGGTGCCGGATATTCTCTGCAACGCGGGCGGTGTGGTGGTAAGCTATTTCGAGTGGGTGCAGGATTTGCAGCAATTGTTCTGGGAAGAAAGCGAGGTTAACGCCCGCCTCGCCCAAATCCTCGACCGCGCTTTCACCCAAGTGACCACCCGCGCCCACCGCGATAACGTCAGCCAACGCACAGCCGCGATGGCGATAGGCGTGGAGAAAGTGGCGGCGGCGAAGGAGAAGCGCGGGCTGTTCCCGTAGGACTGGTGATTTTCCGGCCTTGCGCGCAAAGCCCCACGATTACGTGCATGGCAAAACCTAGCTTGGGGCTCTTGACCCTTCAGCAATGTATCTCCACGCCAGTCTGGCAAGCGTTTTGGCTCAAGGAGCACAGCCCGACATGCGTATCGTAGATGTTCGTGAAATCACCCAGCCGATCTCCTCACCCATCCGCAACGCCTATATCGACTTTACCAAAATGACCACGAGCCTCGTCGCCGTGGTCACCGACGTGATCCGCGATGGCAAGCCGGTGGTGGGTTACGGCTTCAACTCGAATGGCCGTTATGGCCAGGGCGGGCTGATCCGCGAACGCTTCCGCAGCCGCATCCTCGAAGCCGATCCGAAATCCCTGCTCGACGATGCGCGCGACAATATCGACCCCGCCAAGGTTTGGGCGGCGATGATGATGAACGAGAAGCCTGGCGGCCATGGCGAACGCTCGGTGGCTGTCGGCACGCTCGACATGGCGATTTGGGATGCGGTGGCCAAGATTGAGGGCAAACCGCTGTTCCGCCTGCTCGCCGAGCGTTATGGGCGCGAGGCAGATCCCAGCGTGTTCGTTTATGCCGCCGGTGGTTATTACTATCCGGGCAAAGATAACTCCGCCCTACGCGCCGAAATGCGCGGCTATCTCGACCGGGGCTACAACGTGGTGAAGATGAAAATCGGCGGTGCCTCGATCACCGAGGATCAGGCCCGCATCGAATCCGTCCTCACCGAAATCGGCTCCCAGGCGCAACTGGCCGTGGACGCCAATGGCCGTTTCGACCTGGAAACCGGCATCGCCTACGCCAAGATGCTGCGCGCGTATCCGCTGTTCTGGTACGAAGAAGTGGGTGACCCGCTGGATTATGCGCTACAGGCTGCGTTGTCGGAATTCTACCCCGGCCCGATGGCCACCGGCGAGAACCTGTTCTCCCACCAGGATGCCCGCAATCTGTTGCGCTATGGCGGCATGCGGCCGGATCGCGATTGGCTGCAATTCGACTGCGCGTTGTCATACGGTCTCGTGGAATATCTGCGCACGCTGGATGTGCTCAAACAATTCGGCTGGTCGCCCACGCGCTGCATTCCACATGGCGGGCATCAGATGTCATTGATGATCGCGGCAGGGCTCGGCCTGGGCGGCAACGAGAGCTACCCCGATCTGTTCCAACCCTATGGCGGCTTCCCCGACGGCGTGCGCGTGGAAAACGGTCGGGTCACCATGCCCGAACTTCCGGGCATCGGCTTTGAGGGAAAATCCGATCTGATCCGCGTGATGCAGGAACTGTCTGCCTGAACGCTCGTCTCTCGCGCGGTGGCGCGGTATTCGTGCTAGATTGGTGATTATGGAAACCAAACAGCCAACACCGCGTGCCATCCTCGTCGGCGTTCAGATGGACGGCATCGACGACATCGCCCAAGATGCCAGCTTCAAAGAGCTTGGCCGCTTGGTGGAAACCTTGGGCTATGAAGTGGCTGGAACGCTGGTGCAAAAGCGCGGCGGCATTGGCGGGATGACGTTGCTGGGGGCGGGCAAGCTGGCCGAGCTTGCCGCAATCACCGGCGGCACCGGCGTTGTCGGCGGGTGGACTGGCGCCAAGAAATCCAAAGCGCGCATCCGATTTGAAGGCGCGGGCAATGCCGCGCCGGATGATTCAGAACCTGAGTCCGACGTAGATGAAGCGCGGCCGCCGGAATATGTGATTGTCGATCATGAGATATCGCCCAGCCAGTCGCGCAACCTCGAAAATGCCACCGG
>CAIZGT010000453.1 GCA_903932545.1 uncultured Rhodospirillales bacterium | reverse complement strand
GGTCAATGTAGCAAGCTCGGCCAGCACCTTCGCATCCAGCCGGGTCGGCGCGCTAAACTTGGTGCCACCATGGACAATCCGATGCCCGGCGGCGCGCAGAGTTGCGCCGTCGAGATGACTTGTGACCCAATCCAGCAGTGGCTTCAGCATCGCCTCATGGCTCAACCCCGCACCATCGGCCCAGGTTTGTTCCGCCAGCGCCTGCCCATGGGCGTCGCGCACGCAGAAATGTGGTTCGATACCAATCTTCTCAATCTCGCCATGCGCCATCAGTTCGAGCGCATGATCGGCGCCGAACAGCGAGAATTTGAGGCTCGATGACCCGGCGTTGAGGGTGAGAATCGCGTCACGCATGCGCAGCCGCCAAAATCACCGCAACGGCGCAGGAGGCAAGTCGGGTACGCGCGGAGTCGGCTCGGCTGGTGAGAATAATCGGTACCGAAGCGCCAAGCACGATGCCTGCGGCATCCGCACCGCCCAGAAAGGTCATTTGCTTGACCAACATGTTGCCTGCCTCAATATCAGGCACCACCAGAATATCCGCCAATCCGGCCACTGCGGAGACAATGCCCTTTTCGCGGGCTGCGTCGAGGCTGATCGCGTTGTCAAAGGCGAGTGGGCCATCCACTAAGCCGCCGGTGATTTGGCCGCGCTCAGCCATTTTGCACAAAGCGGCGGCATCGATGGTGGAGGGCATGGCTGGATTGACCACCTCCACTGCAGCCAAAATCGCGACACGCGGCGATGGGTTGCCGAGCACATGCGCCAAGTCGATAGCGTTCTGAACGATGTGGCGCTTGTCTTCCAAATTCGGGGCGATGTTGATCGCCGCATCCGTCACCATCAGCGGGCGCGGATAGCCTGGCACATCGAGCACAAACACATGGCTCAGACGGCGACCGGTGCGCAGGCCGGTTGTGGCGCTCACCACCTCATGCAGCAACTCGTCGGAGTGCAGCGCGCCCTTCATCAGCAGTTTCGCTTCGCCAGACCGCACCAACGCCACAGCACGCGCGGCGGATTCCTGGCTGTGCTTGGTGGGCTCGATGCGGAAGCCGGAAATATCCAGCCCGCCCTCGATGGCCGCCGCATGAATGCGCTCAGGTGGCCCCACCAAGATCGGAATAATCAGCCCGGCTTGTGCTGCTTCCACCACGCCCGATAGAGACATCACATCAACCGGATGCGCCACAGCCGTCGGCATCGCCGCCTCTTTCGTTGCCGCGGCAAGCAATTGGCGCACGCGCGCATGACGCAGCAGTCGCACTTCGGGCAGCGCGATCGCCGGACGACTGATTTTCTCGGTGGGCGCCTTTACCGTCGCGGTGCCTCGAATCACCTCCACCCCATCTTGGTTGACGCAATGGCAATCAAGGCTGAGGCGATGCTTCTCCACGTCGCGTGTTGTAACGGTCACGGTGGCGGTGATGGTGTCACCGGGTGCCACCGGGGCGCGGAATTGCAGATCCTGGGCGAGATAAATTGTCCCCGGCCCCGGCAGCTTGGTGCCGAGTACAGCCGAGATCAGCCCCGCCGTCAGCACGCCCTGGCTGATAATATGGTGGAACATCCCGGTGGCAGCGTATTCCGCGTCAAGATGGGCGGGGTTGATGTCGCCCGAGATCACCGAGAACAACTCGATATCCTCGCGCCGGATCAGGCGGGAGATTGCGGCTTGGTCCCCAACGGCGATGCTATCGAACACGCGATTTTCAATGATCGTCTGCGGCAGCGTGTCCATGAAATACCCCCGAAATTAGGCGAGAACGTGCTGGCCACCATCCACCGGGATCACCGTCCCGGTGATCATCGCCGCGCCATCGGCCACCAGGAAAGCGGCGAGCGCGCCCACATCGTCAATCGAAGCAAGGCAGCCTTCAGGCGCCGCCGCGGCGGCGCGAGCGAGCATTTCGTCAAAGCGGTCGATCCCGCTGGCGGCGCGGGTTTTGATCGGGCCGGGGGAGATCGCATGCACGCGGATTTTCTGCGGCCCAAGCTCGGCGGCAAGATAGCGGACCGAACTTTCCAACGCCGCCTTCACCGGCCCCATCAGATTGTAATGCGCCACCACCAGCTCAGAGCCATAGAACGTTACAGCCAGCAACGCGCCGCCCGCGGTCATCAGTGGTTCGGCGAGCTTGGCCAAACGGATGAAGGAATGGCACGATACATCCATCGCCATAGCGAACCCCTCCGCCGTACAATCCGTCACCCGCCCGTGCAGATCCTCCCGAGGCGCGAAGGCGATCGAGTGTAGCGCGAAATCGAGGCGGCCGAAGCGGGTGCGGATATCTGCAAACACCGCCTCCAAATGTCCGGGCTCGCGCACATCGCAGGGCAGCAGAATGGTGCCAGGCAGGCTCGCGGTGGCGGCTTCAACATAGGGGCGGGATGTATCGTTGAGATAGGTGGCGACCAGCG
>CAIZGT010000452.1 GCA_903932545.1 uncultured Rhodospirillales bacterium | reverse complement strand
CGCTCGTCACCGCGCCGGTGGCGGGTTCCACATGCGCGCGCGTCTGCGGGGCGGGTGCCTCACCGCCCAGCAGTTCGGCAAGCGCGGCGAGCGTTGCGGGCAGATCCTGCTCTACCCGCGCCAGCACATGCAGCTGTGAATCGGGCGGTGCGATGCG
This sequence comes from uncultured Rhodospirillales bacterium, assembly GCA_903932545.1. GTDB lineage: Bacteria > Pseudomonadota > Alphaproteobacteria > Acetobacterales > Acetobacteraceae > CAIQQQ01. The sequence goes on along the minus strand of CAIZGT010000452.1, from coordinate 13,156 downwards.
GCTGGGTTTGCCGGGATAGGCGAAGAATCCCACCGGCTCTTGCGCGCCGACGAGGATTACATGCTTCACCCCAGCCAAAGCGGCCACCGCTTGATCGGTTGGGTAGGGGATGCGCTGGATTGGATGCCGCCCTGCCCCGCGTTCGATGCGCGCGTTGGAGGTTTGCGCCCACAACTCCGCCCCTGTCGCGGCCGCAATTGCCGCAGCACTCGCCAGTGGCCCCGCGCGCAGGGCCGAATTGCCCAGCACCATCGCCACCTTCTCGCCGCGCCTCAGCACGCGGGCGATCTGGGCGATGATCTCGGGGCTGGCAGGTGTGGGTTTCGGGCGCGGCAGGGGCTTGCCGATCACCCCGCCTTGGTCCCAACACGTGTCGGACGGCAGGATGAGCGTGGCGATCTGGCCATTGTCGGTGAACGCCGCCTGCACCGCCGAGGCAGTGTCACCACCAACGTCTGCGGCGTGCTGCGCGGTGCGCACCCAGCCGGAGACCACGCGGGCCAACGCTTCGGTGTCAGCCGTCAGTGGCGCATCAAGCGGGCGGTGATACGTCGCCTGATCACCCACACAATTCACCACCATGCTGTGCGCGCGCCTGCAATTGTGCAGATTGGCCACTGCATTGGCGAGGCCCGGGCCGCAATGTAGCAGGGTTGCGGCGGGTTTTTCGGCCATGCGGGCGTAACCATCGGCAGCCCCGGTGACCACCCCCTCGAACAGCCCGAGCACGCAGCGCATGCCGGGAATACGATCCAAAGCGGCGACGAAATGCATCTCAGAGGTGCCGGGATTGGTGAAGCATGTGTCCACACCGCAATCCAGCAATGTCTGGACCAGACTTTCGGCACCGTTCATGGACATGTCTCCGCGCATGTTGTTGCATCCAGCGTGAACGCCAAACTCAACTGGCGCAATATCGAGGAAAGCCCACATGACCATTCTCTATCCCGAACGCATGTACGCCGATGACAGCGTGGAACGCGAGGTGTTCGGGCCGCAGGCTCATATCGTTATGCGCGACTACGGCTCGCTTGCTGAGGTTTCCGAGGCGGACCGGGCCAGCACGGAAGGGCTGATGATCTTTCGCCAATGGGCGCCTGGAGCAGAACTGGCGAAATTCCCCAAGCTGCGCGCCGTGGTGCGCATGGGGGTGGGATATGATCGGGTAGACCGCGCCTGGTGTGCGGCCAACAACGTGCTGGTGGCGAATGTGCCGGATTACGGCACGATGGAAGTGGCCGATTCGGCGATGGCGTTGGTGTTGAGTCTGCGCCGGGGCATTGTGCTGTATCACGAAACCCAACGCCGCCCGACGCCCGCGCCCTGGACGCAGATTGCGACACGGCTGATCCAGCGTATGTCCGCGCAGACGTTCGGCATCGTGGGCCTTGGTCGGATCGGCACCGCCGTCGCCCTGCGTGCCAAAGCCTTTGGGTTTGATGTGGTGTTCTTCGATCCGCTGCGCTCAAACGGCTCGGATCTGGCGATCGGCGTGCGCCGTGCCAAGTCGCTGGATGAGTTGCTGGCACAGTCGGACGTGTTGAGCATCCACACGCCGCAGACGCCAGAGACGATCAATATGATCGGTGCGCGGGAACTGGCGTTGCTGCCGGAGGGGGCCATTGTGGTGAACACCGCGCGTGGGCGGATTGTTGATATCGATGCGCTGGAAGAAGCTTTGCGCGGCGGGCGGCTGGCTGGGGCCGGCTTGGATGTGATTCCGGTGGAGCCACCGGTGGAGCCGATCCCGTCGCTGCTGCGTGCTTATCGGGCGAAGGAGGATTGGCTGGAAGGACGGCTGATCATCACCCCACACGCGGCCTTTCACACGCAACACGCCTGGGACGACATCCGCCGCAAATCCGCTGAGACGATGGCAGCGGCACTGGGGAATGCGCCGCAGAACGTGATTGATCCGGGCTCCTATTGACCCGCAGGGCGGATGACGGCTTCGCCGCTTCCGCCCTACAATCCCGTCCATTTCGGATTGCGGTCCTTGTCCACCACCATCGCCCGCACTCCTTCGGCAAAGTCGGGGTGATGGGTGATGCGGGTGACCAGCGCAAACTCGGCCTCCAGGCACTGCGCCAGAGTGCGGCCAGCGCCGGCGCGCAGGATGTCGAAGGTCCAGCGCAGCGAGGATGGCGACATTTTGGCGAGAATTGCCAAAGTCTCCACAGCGAATTCGCTGCCATCGGCGCGCAAGGCGTCCTCAATTGCTACGATGCTGCCCTGGCCAAAGCAGTGGTCAATCATCGGGCGCTTGGGGGCGAGGCTGAATTCTGGCAGCGTTTCTGCGAAGCCTGCAAGCGTTGCCACGCCGCCTTGTGCCAAGGTGTGGCGCAGGGCTGCAAAGGCATGATGCGGGACAAAATGTGTGGCAAGCCCGGCATGCACCGCATCGGCGCCCACCAATCGCGCGCCAGTCAGGCCGAGATACATCCCCAATTCGCCCGGCAGGCGCGGCAGCACGAAGGTGGCTCCCACATCGGGGAACAGCGCAATCGCGGTCTCAGGCATCGCGAATTGTGCCGTTTCGCTGGCCACGCGGATGGTGCCATGCACGGACAGCCCAATGCCGCCCCCCATGCAAAACCCGTCGATCAGCGAGATATAGGGCTTGGGATAGGCGGCGATTGCGGCATTGAGGGCGTATTCTTCGGAGAAGAAGGCAGCAATTGACGCATCATCGCCGCTCAGCGCCCAATCCCGCACGGCGCGAATGTCGCCGCCTGCGCAAAACGCCCGCCCGCCCGCGCCTTCCAGCACCACGGCATGCACCGCCGGATCATCGCGCCACGCCTCAAGCGCTTGGGTGATCAGGCGGATCATCTCCAGGTTCAGCGCGTTCAACGCTTTGGGCCGATTGAGCAGAATATGGCCAATTCGCCCGTGGCGCTGCGCAACGATGCTGTCACCCACGCAATGTTGTTCGCTCATTTGGCACATCCCTTGGATTTGACGAAGCTTTAACCTCAGTTGCTGATTGTCCCAAGTGTGTAGGCGCGGGATACAGGGGCTATGAACGCCAACGACGTGACGCTTCCCTTTGTTGCCCTGGCGCAGATCACCACCGGCGGTGATGCGCCGTTGCGCGGCCTGTCGCTGAGCGTTCAGCGCGGCGAAATCGTGTCGCTGCTGGGCGACGAGGCGGCGAGCGTGGTGGCGGTGGTGGCGGGGTTTCAACGGCCGCAATCGGGGGAATTGATCCTCAACGGCCGCTTTGGGATGGATATCAAACCCTCGCAACGGCGCATTGGTATGGTTTCACGCAGGCTCGACCTGTTCGCGCATCTCAGCGTGCGCGGCCATGCGCGATTTGCGCCGGGCGTGACGCGCGATATGGCCGACACCATCCTGGCGCGTCTTGATTTGCTGGCGGTTGCAGATCGCGCGCCGCTCAGCCTGTCGGGCGAGCAGCAATTGCGGGTGGCGCTGGCGCGGGCGTTGGCGCGCAAGCCGGATTTGCTGCTGCTCGACGATCCGTTCGCTGGTGCCGCCCCATCGGCCATAGACGCCATCAAAACCTGGTTGCGCCGAGAGGCCGCACAATCTGGCTTGTCGGTTCTGCACAGCGCTGGCGATGCCAGCGACGCTTTCGGTTTGGCGGATCGTATCGGCGTGATCGAGAACGGCCAGCTCCGCCAATACGGCACCGCGCAGGAATTGTATGAGCGGCCGGAATCGCTGTTTGTTGCCCGCCAAACCGGGCCACTGAACCAATTGCACGGCACGATTGTGTCACAGGAAGACGATATCGCCGCCGTTCGCCTCGCAGGCGGCGCCATTGTTGAGGGGCGGGTGATTGGCAGCTTGCGCAATGGTGAGGCCTGCACCTTGGCGATCCGTCCGGAACGCATTGCCATCGCTGCGATGAAGCCGGTGGATTTGGGTGAAGGCGCTCTGGCAGCACAGCTGTGCGAGGCGGTGTTTGTTGGGGACCACATGCGCCTCGCGCTCACCGCCGATTTGCGCGGCGGTGAGACGGCGGAGTTGGTGGTGATCCGCCCGAGCGGTGCCACCTTGCCGCGCAATGGCGGGATCAGCCTCGCTTGGCAGGCGCATCACGCGCATGTCTTTGCCAGAAAGGCACCATGATGCCCAGTTTTCTGGCGATTTTGTCGTTGGTGCTGGCCGGGGCTGCACAGATCGGCACAGCGCTCATCACCAGCCAAGCGATGCTGGACGGGCTGGTGGCGCAAGACGTTCTGGCCGTGTTGATCGAGCCTCAGACGCTGCAAGCCTTGGCCTGCGCCAGCATTGCGGCGGCTTTTGGCGCGCTTGTTGTCGCAGTGGCGGCATGGCAGCGCCGCGCGGTGTGGCTGGGGCCAATGCTGCTGCCGCTGCTGTGGCCGGTGGCGCTGCGACTGGGGCCTGATACGGTGGCGCTGGCAATATCGCTGCTCCATGCCAGCATCGGGATAAGCCTTGGCACGCTGTGCGGCGCGTGGCGACTTGGGCGGCTGACTCCGGGCATGCTGCATGCGGCGCAAATGTGCGGCGTGTCGGCATTTGGCAGCTACTGGCGGGTGATTGTGCCGATGTTGCTCCCCGGGCTGCTGGCCGCCGTCGCTTTGGCGACGCTCACTTCACTGCTGCTGTCGTTCCTGCGCGTGCAGGCCGATGGCGCGGTGGATTTCGTCAATGTTGCCGCGATCACGCCCAACGGCTGGCTGATGCCGGGGATTGGGGTGTTGGCGATGGTGGTGCTGAGCGGTGGGGTGTTGAGCCTGTTGCGCAAACGCTAGATCGGCGCATCGCGCAACATCCGCACCGCGCGGGCGATCAAATCCACGTCGCCTGACAGCAAATCCGCCCGTGTGAGATGATGCACCGCATCGGGCACGATGCCGGTTTCCTCCAACTCCACCCCCTCACCCAACCCCACGCGCACCGCACGCCGGATGGCCACCCGCAGATCGGCGCCGCCCGGCAAGCCGGTGGGGCGGCCGGTGGTGAGGCGGCCGCCGGTGAGCAGGGTTTGAATGTCGGAATATTTCCAACGGTTCGCCCCGCCCGCGCCGGTGTTGTTGTGGACGCCGAGAATTTTACCGAGTTTATGATCGCGAAACCCGGCGATGAAGATATCCGCCGCCGAATAGCTCAACGCGCTGGTGACCAGGAGCACCGGGCCAGGGTAGATGCGCTCGCTGGAGCGGATTTCGTTCACATCAGTCATCGCATAGGCGCTTGACCACACCGAGCCGGTTTGCTGTGCGCGGCGCAGAGAGGGAATCCAGCGTGACAGGTCTTCGGACATCGCAGGATTGTCCGGCGTCTGCGCCTCACAGAGCCGCAGATTGGCGTCGGTGGCGAGGAATTCCATCCGCACCGGATGAATTGGCCGATCCGAGAAGAATTGCAGCATGCGCTCGGCAGCAGCCATCAGCCCGCCCGGATTGTCGCGCACATCGATGATCAGGCCGTCTTGCGGCAGGCGTTGCAGCAGCATCGCCACGTCATCAAGAAAGCCATCCGGATCGAGCGTGTTGAAGCTGCGGATGCGCAGATGCGCGAAGGGCTTGCCCTCAAACTCACCCCGCCATGCGCGCACTTGGGTGAGGCGTGTGCGGATCTCCTCCTCATGCGGGTGATCGCTGTGCGCATTCCCATGCTCGACCTCATGGCCATGCAGTTCGGCATGCACGACGTGCGGCGCATAGGCGGATTTGCGGTGGCGTCGGAGCGCATCGCCCATGTCATCCAGCGCCAGTGTCAGCGAGTGCTCGGGGGCCGGAGCCGAGGCTTTGTGCTTCACATGGCTGTCTGCACCGAGGCGGCAGACCTTCCAGTCCAGGCGGGTGCGATGGCGCGCGCCGTCTTCGAGCGCGTATTCGATCTCCACATGCATCTCATCCGGCGGGGCGAGGCGCAACATCGGCCGCTGGGTGAAGGCGGCCACCGCGCGGGCTTGGCTCGCGGCACGGTTCGAGCCGCCTGTGAAGCTCGACAGCTTTTCAATCGCGCGCCAGATCGGGATGCCGTTCCAGCCGATGATCTCCACCCCCTCACGGAACGGTGGACGCACAGCACCCGGCATCACATGCGTGACGAGCACGCGGCGGTCTGGCCCGTCAGTGGCAATGCCAACCTGGAACGGCAGAAACGCCACCATGGCGGCGTATTCGGTGGGCAGGGTGTACACCGTGTGCAGATCGCGCAGTTCGGCAAAGACTTGCACCAATTCGGCATGAAAACATGTCTCGGTTGCAAGGTCACCCACATGGCGAGACAATGCGCGTAGCTTGGCCACCGGGTCGATGCCATGCGCCTGACGCTTGTGCGGCAGATGCGCATAATGATCGGCGAGCAAACCTGCGGCGGCGTCGATGATCTGGCGCTTTTCGGCGAGGCTGAGCGGGGTGATCCCGGCCAGGAATTCCGGCAGGTTTTGCGCGTTGTGCCAGTTGATGCCGGTGAAGGCGCTGTCTTGCGGCCGCTGATCGCTCATGTCGCCTCTCCTATTCGCTTGGCTCGCTGGCGTTGCCCGTCTGTGCTGGGCTATTGATATCGAACCGATGCATTCCGCATCTTTTGGTGTCTCTATGGTCTGTCCGCAGTGCCAAACGGACAATTCAGATACGAGCCGCTTTTGCGACAATTGCGGCCATAGCCTTGCGCTGTCATGCGGCGCTTGCGGGGCGTCAGCGCGTCCGGGGGCCAAATTCTGTGGCCAATGCGGAACCGCACTCGCCAAAGCCGCCTCCGCGCGACCGATTGAGCCCCAAGCACAAGGTGACCGCAAAACACCGTTATCCCGCCATATCGATGAGGGCGAGCGCAAGCAAGTAACGGTTTTGTTTGCCGATATACGTGGTTCTACGGAATTGATTGATGCGCTGGACCCTGAAGCGGCGATGACGCTGCTGGATCCGGCGGTGCAGGCGATGTCAGATGCGGTGCATCGCTTCGGCGGCACGGTCAATCGCGTGCAGGGAGACGGCATCATGGCGCTGTTTGGCGCGCCGATTGCCAGCGAGGATCATGCCGCCCGCGCCTGCTTGGCAGCGCAAGCGATGATCACCGCCATCGCAGCCCTGCACAGCCATATCGAAGTGCGCGTGGGCATGAATTCCGGCGAGGTGGTGATCCGCTCGGTGGGGCATGATCCGTCTGATTATGACGCGGTGGGGGTGACGGCGCATCTGGCGCACCGGATCGAACAACTGGCCGCGCCCAACACCGCCTGCCTCTCCGGTCGCACCGCCCTGCTGGCGCACGGCACGGTTGATCTGGAAATGCTCGGCCTGCGCCGGATTGCCGGGATTGCCGAGCCGGTGGAGTTGTTCAAACTGCTCTCCGCCCATGAACGCCCGGCCTGGGAGGTTCGTGCCTCGGCCGGTGCGATGACGCGGTTTCATGGGCGGCAATTGGAATTGCGGGAATTGGAGGCCAAGCTCGGCCGCGCCGCGATCTCACGCGGGCAAGTGGTGACGGTGATGGCCGAGCCGGGGATGGGCAAATCCCGCTTCGTGCATGAATTCCTCAAACGCTTGCCGCAGGGCTTCTGGAACGTGATTTCCGCCTCGACGATGAGCCATGGCGGGGCCGCGCCCTACCGGCTCGCCGCTGATATCCTGCGCGCCACGCTGGGGGTGGACCGCCAGCATGCGCGGTTTGAGGTGGTGCGCAAATTGGCGCAAACCTTGGCGTTGCTGGGCATGGATACGCCAGAGGAGGCCGCCCCGCTGGAGAGCCTGCTCGATTTGCCGGTGACTGATCGTGAGTGGAATGACTTGGCGCCCGATCTGCGCCGGGAGCGGATTTTACCGGCGTTGCGCAATGTGATCCTGCGCGAATCCGCCATCCGCCCATTGCTGTTGCTGGTGGAGGATCTGCACTGGGCCGACCCGCAATCGCTCGCCCTGCTGGAGTGTTTGATCGAGGGGCTGGGTACCTCGCGCACCATGCTGCTGATGACGCGCCGCCCGGCCGAGGGTGGGGCTGCGGTGATGACGCAGGGCAAGCTGATCAGTCTGCAGCCGTTTGATGCGGCGAGCTCGCACACATTGCTGCGCGAGTTGCTCGGTGACAGTGAGGAGTTGGCCGAACTGCGCAACCGGATCGTCGCGCAATCTGATGGCACGCCGCTGTTTATCGAGGAACTGGCCCGCGCGCTGATTGAGCAGGGCGTGGTGGTGACGCAATCAGCCAATATGCGCCTCACCCGCGCGGTAGTGGATCTGCATTTGCCAGCCAGCGTGCAGGGCGTGGTGGCGGCGCGTATTGATCAACTGCCCGATGATTTGCGGCGCCTGCTCCAGATTGCCTCGGTGATCGGCACCGACGTGCCGCATGATCTGCTTGCAGCGATCGCCGATCTCAATGAGCGGCGACTGGAAGCGCAGTTGCGCGCGCTGATCTCGGCAGATTTTCTGCATGAGGTGAGCACGACAGCGGGGCGCGAATTCACCTTCAAGCACGCGCTGACGCAGACGGTAGCGTATGAGGGCATGCTCAAACGCCAGCGACGCGATCTGCACGCGCGGGTGCTGATGGCGCTGGAAGCCAGGGCCGCCGATCGTCAGGACGAATTGACGGATTCACTGGCCGATCATGCGATCCGCGGTGAGGTTTGGCATCGTGCGGCGGAGTTGGCCGGACGCGCGGGCATGCGCGCCAATGCGCGCTCAGCCTGGCGCGCGGCGGCGGATTTTTTCGATGCCGCTCTCGCAGCCCTCAACCATCTGCCGCCAACGCAAGATGTGCTGCGACGCGGCATCGATCTGCGGCTCGGCTTGCGGGTGGCGCTCGGCCCGCTGACCGAGATGGACCGGGTGCTGAAAGTGCTCGAAGAAGCGGCGGCGTTGGCCGATCTGCTCGGCGATCTAGAACGCCGGACGCAGATCGATATCAGTCGATGTGTGTTTCAAACCATCATGGGGCATCTGGATGCCGCCATCTTGGTGGGCAATCGCAGCGTGATTGAGGCAAAGCGCATCTGTGAACCCGCGCCGCGCCTCAACGCCGCCTATGCGCTGGCCCAGGCCTATTGGTTCGCCGGAGATTTTTCCCATTCCGAGGCGACGCTTGAGGCCAATCTGGCTGATCTGCGCGGCCCAATGCGGCTGCGCAGCATGGGGACATCGGGCAGTATTTCGGTGCTCTCGCTGGTGTGCCTGTCGAAAACCTATGCCATCACCGGCGAATTCGAGCGCGCTTTGGCGCTTGCCGCCGAGGCGCAAATGATCGCGGAGGAAACCCGCAAGCCGTATGATCTCACCTATGGCCGGGTTGCGAGCGGCTTTGCGCATATTCTGGCCGGCCAGCCGCAAATGGCGGTGGTCGATCTGTCGATGGCGCTGGAGCAGTGCCGTTCGGGCAATATTCCCATCCTGGTGCCCTCCGTGGCGCGCTATCTCGGCCGCGCCTATGCGCTGATTGGTCAGGTGGATGCGGCGCATGAACTGCTTGAGGAATCGATCAAAAATTGTCGTGCGCAGAGCATGATGGCGCTCACCATCTGGTGCGGCCTTGCCTCGGGCCACGCCCATATTGAGGGCGGCACGCATGATGATGCATCGGAACGGCTGGAGCATATTTTGGGCTTGGCGCGCAAACACGCCTATCGCCCGGCGGAGGCGCATGGCTGGCACCTGCTCGCCCGCGCCCGCCTCGCCCAGGGCGAGATCGAGGCCGCCTGTGCGGCTTTGGCGAATGCCGAGACGATGGCGCGCCAATTGGGGATGTTTCCTGAGTTGACGGCGCTGAAGGAAACGCGGCTTTTATTCGAACCGCAGACTGTGCAGGAATAGATACCTGCGCAAAAGTGTGTACCGACTACGTATGTTCGCTCCTGCTTGCTGGCCACTAACGTTTGGTTGCCAACCTGGAGGAGTAAAACAATGGCAATGTATAACGTAGCTGGTATGCCTGAAGGTGAAGCCAAAACCGTCAATCTTGCGGATCTTGGCAATATCTTGAAGATCTTGGTCAAGAACCCAACCATCCGCACCGACATGTTTAAAGACCCGGAAGCAACACTTGCGCGTCTTAACTATGACGCACATGGCGATGCTGTGCAGTTCTTTGCCTCACTCAAGGGCGCTGATTTCCATGCTGCTGCTGAGGCGTTTGCCCCGGCGCATCCGGATCCGGCCCTCGGCATGGCTGAGTGCTGATAACATGATGGAGGCGCGCATGGAGACCAGTCGGCTTCTGCTTATCTCCATGCCGTTTTCATTGGCATATTTCCCAAACCTCGCGCTTGGCACTCTGAAACCGATTGCTGAGCGCGTGGGTTGGGAATGTGATACTGAGTATTTCTCGCTCGACCACGTGGCGACACTTGGCGATGACGCCAATGCGGTGTTGAGCGATGTGCGTTACTATAACGCGCAAGTGGGCGAATGGGTGTTCACCGGCGTGGCGCATGGCACGCCGGAGGATCTGGGCACGACCTATCTCACCGAGTTGTTCGCCGTCGAATTTCCGCAATTCTACACCCCTGCCCGTATCGCCGCCTTCCTGGCCGCCCGCGCTGGTGCTGCTGCATTCATCGAGGCGTGTTATGCGAGCGTGGATTGGACACGGTATCGGATGGTGGGCTTCACCTCCTCGTTCCAGCAAACGATGGCCTCACTGGCGCTGGCGCGGCGGATCAAGCAGTCGCATCCCGATATCCTGATTGTGTTTGGTGGCGCGAATTGCCAAGGCGAGATGGGCACCGAACTGCATCGGCTGTATTCGTTCCTTGACGCAGTGTGCCAGGGCGAGGGCGATATCGCTTTCCCGCAATTGTTGCAGCGCGTGGCCAAGGGCGAGGATTTGCGCGGCATTCCTGGCTTCGTGGTGCGCCACAACACCGAGACGGTGGAGCCTGCGGACTCCACGATTTCTGTCAACGACATGAATTCGCTGCCAGTGCCGGATTTTGATGCGTTTTTTGCCAAGCATGCCAGCCTTGGGTTCCAGAAGCGCCACCCGCCCGCGATTGTGTTTGAAACCTCACGCGGTTGCTGGTGGGGGGCGAAGTCGCATTGCACGTTCTGCGGCCTCAATGGCGTGACGATGTCGTATCGCGCGAAAACCCAGGACCGGGCGTTTGAGGAGTTGGAATATCTCTGCAAACGCCACGGCACGCGCGATGTGGCGAATGCGGACAATATCCTGGAGATGAAATACTTTGAGGAGTTCGTGCCGCGCTTGGAGGCCAGCGGGCTGAATTTGCTGATTTTCTATGAAACCAAATCCAACCTCAAAGCCTGGCATTGGGCAGCGTTGGGCAAGGCGGGGATTCGCAAGATTCAGGCGGGCGTTGAGTCGCTGGAGACCGGGGTGCTGAAACTGATGCGCAAAGGCGTGTCTGGCATTCAGAATGTCGGCTGCCTCAAGCTGTGTGCTGAGGCTGGGATTTATATGGAGTGGCTCAATCTGGTGGGCTTCCCCGGCGAGACGGCGGCGCAATACGAGACCGTGGCGGCTTTAATCCCGCGCTTGGTGCATCTGCAACCACCGGGCGGCTTTTACCGCGCGCGGGCCGACCGTTTTAGCCCGTTCCAGCGCGATCCGGCGAGTTTTGGCGTGACGCTCGATCCGCTGCCCGCCTATCGCTACCTCTACCCGGCGGGCGAGGAGTCGATCCGCCGCCTCGCCTATCATTTTATCATGCGTTCTGATGGACTTGATCAGGTTCCGATCTACACTGCCCCAGCCGAAGCCGCCTATCTGGCATGGCGGAAGCACCACAGCGAGAGCGCGCTGTGGGTGACCCAAAATGGGGGAAATGTCGTGGTGCATGATGAACGCTGGGGCTTTACGAAGCGCGACGTGGTTTTGAGCGATGCCGAGGGCGCGTTGCTCAATCTGGTGTGGCAGGTGACACCCTGGCGCGTGGTGCGCGAGACGCTGGGTGATCGCTTCAGCGACGCCGAACTTGAACAGGCTGCCTGCTCGCTTGATGCGCAAGGCTTCGTGGTGCGCGAGGGTGTGACCATCCTTGCTTTGCCGCTGCGTCAGCCCGGCTTCCAGCGTGCGCCGGCTTGGCCGGAACTGCGCGAAGGCACGATCCGCCCGTTTGGCGACACCGGGCTGATGGATCTGGGCGCGTTCGACCCCGGCGTGGTGGAACTTTCAAAGACAGGAGTGCGTCAGCCCGAACCAGTGGGCTGACACATGCCATCCGCACCGAAACTACAACCGCACGTGCTGGCGGCGATCAAACGCAACGCGTTGCTCGCCAGCCCGTTCTTTGCCCATTTGCAGGCGCGGGAGTTGGACGAGTTGATCGCCCATTCCTCCGAGCGCCGTGCCGCGCGTGGCACGCTGATTTTCGCCAAGGGCGACCCCGGCCATTTCATGCTCGCCGTGCTCAGCGGGCTGATCCGGGTGGGGGCGACCTCGGCTGATGGGCGCGAGGTGACGCTGAACGTGATTGGCCCTGGGGAGATTGTGGGCGAGATTGCGCTGCTGGACGGTCGCCCGCGCAGTGCGGATGCGGTGGCGGCGGAAGAGACCACGATGATGGTGATCGAACGCCGCTTCTTCGTGCCGTTCCTGATCCGCCATGAGGGCTTGGTTGAGCGCATGCTCGCCGTGCTGTGCGACCGGCTGCGGCGCACATCGGCGGCATTGGAAGAACTTGCCCTGCTCGACCTGCCCGGCCGACTGGCACGATTGCTGGTCAAACTCGCCGGGGATTACGGCCGCGCGGTGGATGGCGGGATCCGGATTGATATTCGGCTGTCACAACGCGACCTGTCCAATCTGGTGGCGGCGACGCGGGAGAGCGTGAACAAGCAGCTACGGATTTGGAAGGACGCAGGGATTCTCGACATGGCGGAGGGCCATGTGGTGATCCATGACTTGCCCGCGTTGTATCGGCTGTTGGGAGAGTGAAGCTCGCGTTTTGGGAAGCGGCGCGGTGGGGCAGCAGCGCACTCACTGATGAAGCTCAGATGCGGTTTGACGGGTTGCTTCGAAGGTTCCCGCCGCGCGGCGCCGAAGGTGGGGGCGTCGAATTTTCTTGAGTCCAGCCAGCGCTTGTGGTGCTAGATGTTAGATGGACTCACACACCCCCCAATCCGCAACCGAGACCGTGGCCGCACAATTGCGGCTGGTTTTGCTTGGGCTGAAGGCGGCGTTGGTGTGCAGAAGGATATAGGGTGGGCGTGTCGTCATTGAGGACTCTCGGTTTGCTGGGAATGTGGGGATGGGG